>JBFWWY010000511.1:0-3033 GCA_050245935.1 Phycisphaerae bacterium
CGATTCGACGGTGCAAGGAGCAACTGCCGGTGTGAAGCTGCTCGTGAATTTGTTTGATGATTCAATCACATTGAAACAAATCGCGCGCCCTTGACCGCCGACAGTCGCACCCTATCATCGCCGCTTGACTTATACGAAATCGAAGGAGGCAAGCCATTAAAGGCTTCGAGTTTCCCAAATGGGTCGACGGCCTCAAGCCGCTCGTAGGGGCGGGTGCCGCGATCGGTGGGTTGTACGCGCTGGTGATTGTCGCGTTCGGCTTCGCGCCGCAGGCGACCGACGTCGGCTACATGCCCAAACAGCCCGTTGCGTACAGCCATGCGCTGCACGCCGGCGAACTTGGCATGGACTGCCGTTATTGCCACTCGACCGTTGAAAAAACCGCCCACGCCTGGATTCCGCCGACCCAGACCTGCATGGGGTGCCACACGAATATCCATCCCAACAAGTCGACGGACCCATTTGCCCCCAACAATGTCAAAGACCGCCTCTCGCCGGTGCTGGCGAGCTTTGAGTCCGGCCTCCCGTTGCCCTGGACCCGCGTTCATGATCTGCCGGATTACGTCTATTTCAATCATAGTGCCCACGTCGATCGCGGCGTCGGCTGCGTTTCCTGCCACGGTCGCGTCGATCGCATGGAAGAAGTCTATCAGTCGCAGCGACTCAGTATGGCGTGGTGCCTCGACTGCCATCGCAGTCCGGATGAGTTCCTCCGCCCGGTTGACGAAGTCACAAATATGGATTGGGTGCCCCCCAAGGACGCAAAGGAATGCGGCGCGGAGCTGCGAGAATTGAACAACATCAACCCCCCGACGGATTGTTCTACATGTCATCGATAACGGAGTCGCGCGAGACCGGCCCGGCTTGGCGCAGCCTGAACGAATTCGAGTCCGATCCTGAGTTTCTTCAGCATCTGGCAAGCGAGTTCGTCTCGTATACGCCTGAAGAAATGCGCAAACCGACCCGGCGTGGCTTTCTCGCGTACATGGGCGCCTCCGCCGCGCTCGCGGGAACCGTCGGCTGCCGCTGGCCGCGCGAGCAGATTCTCCCGTACGCCCGCCGCCCGGACAATCGCACACCGGGAGAACCTGTCGCATTCGCGACAGCGATGGAGATCAACGGCTTTGGCATTCCGGTTCTCGCGACGAGCATCGATGGACGCCCGATCAAGATTGACGGCAACGATCAGCACCCGCTGACGAAAGGCAAGTCCAGCGCCGCGATGCAGGCCAGTGTTCTGTCGCTGTACGATCCGGATCGCAGCAAACACCCGGTCCACAAGGACGCGCGCCATTCGGATGACCCGATGGACTCGCCCGCTGCGAAGCGTGCGCGCGCCAACGCCACCAATACCTGGCAGGCATTTCTTGCCGAAGCGCGCAAAGCGCTAGATGCCGCCAAAAGCCGCGATGGTGCCGGGATTGCGATTCTCTCCGAAACCACCGACTCGGTTTCGCTTGAGTTCATGCGCAACAAGCTCGCGACGTCGCATCCGCAGGTCCGCTGGTTTCATTGGAGTCCATGCACGCACGACAACGTGATCGCTGGAACGAAGCGCGCGTTCGGCAAGGCGATGCGCCCGCATCTTCAGCTTGCCAAGGCCGACATCGTCGTCTCGATCGATGACGACTTCTTGCACGAACACCCCGCAGCGCTCAAGAATGCGCGCGAATTCGCTTCACGGCGCACGCCCGACGTGCGCGGCGGAGTTTCGCGGGTGTATTCGATCGACAGCGCGCTGTCGCTGACCGCAACCAATGCTGACGTTCGCATCCGCGTGCGGCCTGAGCAGATTCCCGCGACGCTTGGCGCGCTGATCTCCGAAGTCATGCAGCAATCCGGCAGCGGCGCGGCGCTCAGCGAGATCGGCCGCCAGTTCGCTGACATGAAGGCCGACGCCGCCAACGCCGCGAAACTCAAAAAGCTCGCCGCCGAACTGTTCGGTGCAAAAGGGCGCAGCGTTGTCTCCATCGGCGCGCAGCATTCCGCGGAAGCACATGCAGCTGTCGCCTGGCTGAACGACCAGCTTGGCAATACCGGCAAAACGATCACGTACACGGAAGAGCCGCGCGGAAAGCAGGGCGGTGCGCTCGAGTCCATTCAGTCGCTCGTGAAGTACATCAATGACGGTACCGTCGACACGCTGATCATGCTCGGCGGCAATCCGGTGTACGACGCGCCCGCTGATCTGAAATTCGCCGACGCGCTCGGAAAAACCAAAACATCAATCCATCTCAGCGACCTTGATAATGAAACGTCGCGTCGCTGCACATGGCTCGCCAATCGTGCGCACTACCTGGAGAGCTGGGACGCTTCCCGCGCGTATGACGGTAGCATCTGCGCAGTGCAACCGCTGATTACGCCGCTGTATGACGGGAAGACGCCCGCCGAACTGGTCGCGGCATTGTTCGATGCGCCGGAGACATCCGCGTACGAAATCACGCAGGCCGCCTTGAATGAGCCTCTCGGCCAGCTACGAAGCTCGCTCAGCAGCCTGCCGAATCTCGACGCCGCTGAAGACACGCTCTGGAATCGTTTCCTCCATACCGGCTATCTCACGACGTCCGCGCTCGACGCAAAAACGACCGCGGCCAACGAAACCGGCTGGCTCAGCGATTTTGTCACGAGTGCCAAAGCTACAAAGGCCGATAGCTTCACGATCGCGTTTCATCCCGATCGCACAATCGGCACCGGCGACTTCGCAAACAACGGCTGGCTGCAGGAATTGCCCGACCCGCTCACCAAGATCACGTGGGACAACGCCGCGGTCATGGCACCTTCCGATGCGAAATCCCTCGGCGTGAAAAATTCCAGCAAGGTGACGATCGAGCACGGCGGAAACGCACTCACGCTCCCGGTCTTTATTCTCCCGGGGCAGGTGGCAGGCGTGATTTCGCTCGCGCTCGGCTACGGGCGCACGGCCGGCGGCGCGGTATTGCGAAACGCCGGTTTCGATGTCTATCCGCTCCGGACCAGCCAGACGCTCGGCTTCGCGACCGGTGCGAAGGTATCGAAAGCGGGCGGATCGTATTT
>JBFWWY010000512.1:0-3024 GCA_050245935.1 Phycisphaerae bacterium
GGTCGAGAGAATGAGCCATGCCAAAATGAGGAAGAGAGCGGGCGTACGCGGAAAATCGCATCGGTTGAGGAGCGCTACGTTTTTTTGGTTGTAATTGGGAGCTTCGTTCAATACGCGAGATTCTGAGATGTCGAGCGTCTCGGCCCCCCGCTCGGCGCAGGGGGTTCGGTTGAGCGCTCGAATCATGGTCATTGTGCAAACAGCGACGCCAACCGTCGCCAGGATCAACGGGATGCGCAGCATGGACAATGCGCCGGCGTAGAGACGCAATCCTTTGCCGATATCGGTCCACGAAGCGTCGTCCGCGTCGAAGTACAGCCGGTTGAATTTCACGATGGCGTAATACGCGTCGTCGAGCGCGCCGGCGAGTGCGAGATAGCCGCCGATGAGCAGCGAGGGTGCGAGGGCGGCGATGACAAAGTTGAGCAATGGGGGCCGGGGCGAGGCGGTTGGCGAAGATTGGCGACGCTTGCACCACCACACGATCGCGAGGTACGTCGCGCAGCACATTCCCGCGACGATGCCGACCTGCTTGCACCACGGCGCGAGACCGGCGGCGAGGCCCGCAAGAATCAGCGGCCATTGTCGGCGGCTGCGCAAATAGAGCAGGAAAAACGCAATCGCCGACATTTCCGTGGCGGCAACGAGTGTTTCGGTGCGATTGCCGCCGCATTCGAATGCGATGTGCGTGAGCAGGGCGCTCGCGAGCAAAGCAGCCGGCAGCACCAACGCGCGGCCGTAGAGCCATTGCGTGGCGAGGACGAAGGCAACGAGGGTGATGCACAATGCGCCGCCGCCAATGAGAATGCCGGGCCAGTCGTTTTCGCCGACGATGCCGAACGCGGCAGCATTCGCAAACCAGATCCCCGGCGGCTTGTTGTCCCAGATGTCGACATAGGGAATGGCGCCGTGCAGCACGCGCCAGCCGTAGTATTCGAACAGATGTTGGTCTGCGAGATTCTCCCGCCAATGAATAGCGGATTGGTTGTAGATCGCGGCGGCGAGCAGGAGGGGCAGCGCGAGCAGCCAGGCGCGGGGAAATGTAGGTTGCGGTCGCGACATGTGCGAAGCATAGCGAAGAGTGGGAGAAGTTGAGATGGCGGGAGGCGGGATGATTGTGCGTGTATTGCGGTAGGTCCAAATATCCCGTTTTGAAAGTGTTCAGCCGTCGTGCTGTAATCGTCATCGTGCGAGAGGAAGATCAGTCCCCCACCCTGGAAGGGTGGGGCACCCGTGCATTCGGTCGCGTTCCAGAATCAGTGGATTCTTCACAAGCGAACGTCGCTTGCGCTTCCTTACCCCGATAGCCATCGGGACGGCTCTGATCCACCTCATGGATTATGATGGTCTCGAAGGAAATGATGATTCTTGAGAACGAGGTGGAATGATGTTTCGTAAGACAACGTGGATGTATGCGGGTGTTATTTTTTGGGCGACTCTTGCGGGAAACGCGATCGCGGCGGACGCGCCGGCGACTCGCACACACGAGATCACAATCGACGATTATTTCTCGCTCGCGACAATCGGCGAGGTGAAGGTGTCGCCGGACGGGAAATACGTGGCGTACACGCAGACGCGGTGGCAACCGCCGGACGAGCTCAGGAATACCGACATCTGGGTCGTCGAGATCGAGACCAAGAAGAACTGGCGCGTCACGTTCGATGATGCGGACGATACCGGCATTCAGTGGGGGCCGGCGAGCGACAAGATTTACTTCGCGAGCGGACGGACGCGAGCCGGCGAGGAAAAGCCGCCGCTGGATGGGAAGAATCAAATCTGGATGACGACGCTGCAAGGCGGGTCGTCGCGCCCGGTGACGCGCGTACAGGACGGGATCAGCGCGTTCGAGCTGTCGCGCGACGGGCGCTATGCCTATTACACGGTCGCCAGCGACAAGGACGAAGCACCGTTTAAGGAATTGCGCGAAAAGTTTGCGACGGTCGAATACGCTGCGGGGAAAACGAAAACGAGCAAGCTGTTCCGGCTTGATCTGGAGACGTGGCGCGCGGAAGAGCTGTACGCGGCCGATCGCTATATCCGCTATTTCGCGGTGTCACCGGACCAGGCCCGCGTCGCGATGATCACCGATCCGGACAATCGGCTGGTGACGCACGAGGGTCAGTCGCGGGTGGATATTCTCGATGTAGCGTCGCGCGAGGTGACGACACTGACCGACGAGAAATGGCGCGACGAAGCACCGTCGCCGCATGGGTGGTTGGAGAATCTGGCGTGGAGTGACGACTCAGCACAACTGGCGTTTACCGTTGCGTTCGATGGATTTCCCAGCGAAATCATGATTGGAGCGCAGGGTGAAGGCGGTAAATATTTCGTTCAGCAGCTCCCACGATCCGGGGACTATTACGTCGAGGGCGGCCTGGATTGGAAGCAACAGAAAAATGCGTCCGTTGCACTGCAGTTTCGTGCTGCAGACCGCGGAAGGACGCGGATATTCGAACAGAACATTGACACCGGTGAAACCCGGACCTTTACCTCGGCGGACGTTGACATTACCGCCTTTGACGAAGTCGATCAGCCGGCCGGCGCGACGAATGTCATTGCTGCGTCCATGACCGGTGAGCCGGGGAATCTGTTTATCGTTCGACCCAGCATCATGTCATCAGCGCCGCCGTACGAGCGTCTGACGAACATCAATCCTCAGGTAAGAAATTGGATTCTCCCGCGGATTGAAGTTGCACAATGGCAAGCGCCAGACGGCACGACCGTCGAAGGCATTCTCGAACTTCCCCACAACGGGAAGGAAGGCAATGCTCCCCTGCCCCTTGTCGTTGAGATTCACGGCGGGCCGACGTCATCAACAAAAGTCGCGATGCGGTATTGGATCTACGGACGCACGTTGCTGGCATCAAAAGGTTATGCGTTGATGTCGCCGAACTATCGCGGCACCACCGGCTACGGCGACACGTTCAAGACCGATCTGGTCGGGCGCGAGAGCGATATTGAGGTGCAGGACATTCTCAGCGGCGTCGACGCGATGATCGAACGCGGCATCGCCGACCCCGAGCG
>JBFWWY010000513.1:0-3007 GCA_050245935.1 Phycisphaerae bacterium
TTGCGAGCCTGCTGGTGACGATGGTTGCGCTTTCGTCGGGCTGCGTCCTCGATGTATTCAGCGTTTTCGATCCCGGCTTTCTTACGGCCGCGGGGCTGAGTGGCAGCCGCGCCGCGACATTGCCAGGCGATGCGCCCGCGGTACTCGTCCGCGTGGAGAATCAGACCAGCCGCATCATTGATGTTCAGCTCGCTTGGCGCGAAGGTGCCGCCGGTGTCGAAACGCAGTCGTTTTCGATCACGCCCGGTGTTGCCACAAGTCAGGCGCTGATTTGCCCGGTGACGGAAATTACCATCGGCGATGTTTCGGATCTGACGAGTCCGGGAGCGCGCGTACGTTTGGGTGCCGGTGGTGCCAATGATCCTTTTGTCACGGTGGAGCCTTTCGGAATTCTGCTAAAAGAAGGCATAAACTACGACTGCGGCGACGCAGTGATGTTTCAGGTAACACCTTCGTCGGAAACGGCCTCCGGCTATCGCATTTTTGCGTTTATTCAGCGCGCATCGAACTCTTAGCGTTCGCGTGTGGCGTGGTTTAGGAGAAAGCAGGCGAAAATGACAAGAATTATTTCGCAATCGACTATCGTCGGTTTGGCGCTCGGCGCTGCATTCCTCATGGGCGGCTGTCCCCAGACGATGCTTCCGCTCGAAGTTGTCGCCGGTTCCACCGGAGACAACGCCCAGCTCGGCACCACTGCAAGCGTGGAAGTTCTGGCACCGGTGAATGACTTTTCCATCACCGGCGGTACGCCGGTCGAAGTCGCCTGGCGCAGTGTCGCCACGACGCGCGTTGCCGTACAGGAAGTAATCATCGACGTGGATCAGACGCCGGACAACGGCAACGAACTCGTTGCGGCGGCCGATCTTCCGCTTACCACGTCCAGCATTGTTCTCGATACCTCCGACCTGCCTGCGGGCGAGTTTTTCATCGGCGTCGCACTCCGCGAAGTAGGCGAAGTCGCGGCATTCGATTATGCCAGCGGCCGCATCTCGGTGAACGCGCGTTCGACACTCTTTTTCACGGCCCCCCGCGACAATTTTGAATTTGACCGGTCCGTCGACATCATCCCGTCGTTCAACGTCGCATGGACGGTGAATGATCCCGACAGCATCGTATCGGTCCAGATTTTCCTCGATCCCGACGGCTCGCCGAACGGCAATGAGGTCCTGCTCCGAGAGAGCAATTCGCAGACCGGCGATAGTTTCAGTTTCGATTTTCCGACGGCATCATTCGAGCCGGGAACCTACCGGATTCTGGCGATCGTATCCGACGGACTGACGACCGAGTCCGTCTACGCGCCGGGTCGCATTCTGGTCCGCAGCCGCATTTCCGGAAAACTGGATCTTCGCGGAATTGAATTCCCGGATTCCCCGCTTCGTGGCGCGATCTTTGAAGGATTCAATCCGCGCGACAATGCGGGTTCGATTGTCGGAACCATCAACGACCTCGACGGCGACTCGTTCGAGGATTTCGTGATCGTCGCGCAGTTCGGCAAACCGGGATTTGATATCAACGTGCCGCGCACCGGCGTTGGCGAGGCGTACCTGATCTATGGTCGCCCGCAGCGCTTCTCCGGTCGCATCAATCTGAACTCGACGGGAACGCTCTTCCGCGGCGAGATTTTCGCCGGCGCTGCCGAAGTCCCCGATCCGATTCGACCAAGCCGTGGAATCACGTCGATCACCAAGCTGGACGACTGGGATCGCGACGGCGTTCCGGAGTTCGCTTTTGGAATGCCGTTTACGGACTCGCTCGCCGACACCGGTCGCTCGCCGCTGGACCAGAACGGTTATTTCCGTACTGGTGGCGTCGTGATTCTCGCGGGTTCCGTGTTCCGTCCGGACCTTGGTTTCCCGGGTCGCAATACAATTGATCTACAGGACATCGGTTCGGTTTTGCACGCCCCGACGTCATGTCTGGACTGTACTGCCCAGAATGCCTGTCCGTGCCGGGAAGGCTTCTACGGTCCGAAGGCACCGTCGCCGGTGAACGCCTGCGACGTAACGTTTTTCCACGAGCATATTGCCGGCCCGGTCGAGCTTGGTTCCGAGCGCTTGGGCGCGCGCTATTCGACCGTTGATTTCGGCGACCAGTGCGGCGAATCGATTTCGAGCTACGACTTTGATTCGATCATCATCTCGGTACCGAATCGCGACTCGCAAGCGGTTTCGACGCGGGTTGCCGCGCCGACACCCGGTGCAGGATCGGCATCCATTATCTTCAACAACACGGGGAACTCTTCGTATCCTTGGTCGACGGCAGGCGCACCTGCGGCGGCCGGCGACTACATCGGACCGCAGCCCAATGTCGATACCCGCGCGATCCCGCACGGTGGACCGTACCACTTTATCTTTGACGACATTCGCACGTTCGGCTTCCTCGTCGCGGTCGGCAATACCGACGAATTGCCAACGTTTACAGTCCGCCAAAATGCACCAGGTTACATCGCGACGACTGATTCGCTTCCATGTCCTGAGTTTGGCGATTCAGGCGTGCGACCGGAAGCGGACGCCACGACGCGTTTCTATGGCGGTTTCGAAGGTGCCCGCGTGGGGAACGCCGTCGGAATCGAGGATTTCAATACAGACGGGATTGAGGACATTCTCATCGGCAGCCCGCTCAGCGATGAGTCGCGCGGGTCGGTCTTTGTCGTCCTGGGTCGCTTGCGACGTCTTGTTAGAGGTGGCGATTTGAACGTTGAAGAGTTGGGCCTGCCGCTCAATGCCATCAACGGCCCGGAGCGTCTCTTTGATGGCATCCGCGTCATCGGTGAACCCGGCGACCGCCTCGGCACGTCTCAGGATTCGGTCGGCGACTTCAACGGCGACGGCATCGCGGACGTTATCATCGGCTCTCCGTTTGTGAACGATCGGCAAGGTGGTGCTGCCATCTTCTTTGGTAGTCGCGACGTGCAGAATCTCACGGCGGAAGAAATTCCTTACAGCGAGCTGGCAACGCGCGGCTTGGGGATCAATTTTGTCGGCGAGCGCGAAGGGGACTTCGCGGG
>JBFWWY010000514.1:0-2995 GCA_050245935.1 Phycisphaerae bacterium
GACCTCGAGTTCACCGTCGAACGCGGCAAGCTTTATATGCTTCAGTGCCGCTCAGGCAAGCGCACACCGAGCGCGGCATTTCGGATTGCGGTGGAGCAGGCGACGATTCCGCTAATGAAGTCAACGGAGGCGAATCGCCTGTCGAAGAAAAAGCTGTTGCCGAAGCAGTACGTCGCGCGGGCGTCGAAGCCGGTGATTACGAAAGAGCAGGCCATCGCGCGCATCACGGAGAACGACATTGAGCGGCTGTTTTATCCGGTGATCAGCAGCGAAATTCCCGCAGAGGAAATTCGCGAGCGACGCATCGCGACAGGGATCAACGCTGTCCCTGGGGCGGCGACGGGCAAGATTTCGTTCAGCGCCGCGGACGCGGAGGAACGCGCCGCGAACGGCGAAAGCGTGATTCTCGTTCGCAAGGAAACGAGTCCGGAAGACGTCGGCGGCATGCAGGCCGCGAAGGGAATTTTGACGCAGACCGGCGGCAAGACGTCGCACGCGGCGGTGGTGGCGCGCGGGTGGGGCAAGTGCTGCATCGTCGGCTGCTCCGCGCTGCATATCGACTACAAAAATCGAACGATGACCGTGAATGGCACGACGTACGGTGAAGACGACGCGCTGACGCTCGATGGGTCGGCCGGTGAGATTTACGCGGGTGAATTGCCGCTTTCGCGTCCCGAACCGCCGGAAGCGTATTACACGCTGATGGAGTGGGCGGACAGCGCGCGGCGGCTCGGCGTTCGAACGAACGCAGATACGCCGGAGGATTCCCGGAAGGCGATTGAGATGGGGGCCGAGGGGATAGGGCTCTGTCGCACGGAGCACATGTTCTTCGCGACGCATGAGCGCCAGCTCGCGATTCAGGAAATGATCGTTGCGGAGTCGACGGAGCAGCGCGTGAAGGCGCTTGATCGGCTGTTGCCGTTTCAGCGGGAGGACTTTGTCGGCATCTTTGAAGCAATGGACGGTTTGCCCGTCACGATCCGTTTACTCGATCCGCCGCTGCACGAATTTGTGCCGAAGACGGAGGAGCAGGCGAACGCGCTGTCGCGCGTCACGGGTGTTGCGACGGACAAGATTCTGCAACGCGCCGATCAGTTGCACGAGTCGAACCCGATGCTTGGTCATCGCGGCTGCCGTTTGTGCATTACCTATCCGGAAATTCTCGAGATGCAGGTGCGCGCGATCATTGAGGCCGCGGCCGAGTGCAAAAAGAACGGCATCGACGTGAAGCCGGAAATCATGATTCCGCTGACGATCGACGCGAAGGAACTCGACATTCTGACGCAGCGGACACGGCAGGTCGCGGATGAAATTCTCAGCGACGCAGGCGTCAAGGTGCCGTATCTCGTTGGCACGATGGTCGAAACGCCGCGCGCGGCGCTGACCGGAGATCAGGTTGCGGAAGTCGCGGAGTTCTTCAGCTTCGGCACCAACGATCTGACGCAGATGACGATGGGCCTGTCGCGCGACGATGCGGGTCGGTTTCTGCCGGACTATGTCGATCGCGCGAAGGCGGGCGTTTTCACGGCGGATCCGTTTCAGTCGATCGACATCGACGGCGTCGGGCTCTTGGTGAAGCATGCGATCCGCACTGGGCGCGAGACGAATCCGAAACTGAAGATCGGCATTTGCGGCGAGCACGGCGGCGATCCGAAGAGCGTGCATTTCTGCCACGATGTGAAGATGGATTACGTGAGCTGCTCGCCGTATCGGGTGCCCGTGGCGCGGTTGGCGGCGGCGCAGGCGGCGATAGCGGATGGTTCGTCGCGCGTCGGCGCGAATAAGAGGACCGGTAAAGCGAGCGCCAAAACAACGAAGCCTGCCGGCGGATCAAAAAAAAAGGCCGTTAAGAAAATGAAGACCGCGAACGGCAACGTCGGGATGGAGGATACGATTTCGATTCGACGGAACGGGTCATCGACGCGGATGGCGGCGAAGTCGAAGAGTTAGGTTTCAGAGAGATTTTTGAAGCGGCAGTAGGTATTTATTCAGAAAGTGTCCGGCGATGACCGGACACTTTTTTTGTAGAACCTGGAGGGCGAGGCTCCTGCCGAGCCGCTTTTTTGGAGAGTTCCATTTTGTTGACCGATCGATTCTTTCCGCAATTCTGGCGTCGCTTGCACTTCCTCTTCCCGATAGTTGTCGGGGCGGCGCTGATGGGTGTTGGGTAGGGGACGAGCAATCGCCGGAATCGAGGTAGGTTTGAATCCGACGCTGGCGTTTGGGGATAGTTTTGTTGAGAACGCGGACTGACCGGCTGAGAGCCGGTCCCCCACATCAGCATGAACTGAGCGGCTGAGAGCCGGTTCCCCACATCAGCAGGAACTGACCGGCTGAGAGCCGGTCCCCCACAACAGCATGAACTCACCGGCTGAGAGCAGGTCCCCCACAACAGCATGAACTCACCGGCTGAGAGCCGGTCCCCCACAACAGCATGAACTCACCGGCTGAGAGCCGGTCCCCCACTCTTCGATGACCCGCTATAATTGCAGTTTTCGCCGTGGCATTGCGTGAATTTGCGAAGTCGCGGGAAAACAACTTCAACAAAAACCGACTTAGCACGCGATCAGGAGCGATTCACATGTTGCAGCCATATCGACCGGAACCGTACGTCAACTTTGCCGAGAGCGGGCCGCGCGAGAAGATGCTGGCGGCGCTGGCAGTGGTGCGCGGGCAGCTTGGCAAGAAGTATCCGCTCTGGATCGGCGACAGGAAAATTCACACCGAATCCACGATCGACTCGATTATGCCGGCGGACCCGAAAACTGTTGTGGGACACGTCGCGAAAGCGAATCGCGATCACGCCGAGCAGGCGATGAAAGTCGCGACCGAGACATTCAAGACGTGGAGCCGCGTCGATCCCGAAACGCGGGCGCGCGTGTTGTTCAAAGCAGCCGCGATCATGCGTCGGCGCGTGTACGAATTGTCCGCCTGGATGTGCTTCGAGGTCAGCAAAAGCTGGATCGAAGCGTACGCGGATGTCTGCGAGACGATC
>JBFWWY010000515.1:0-2989 GCA_050245935.1 Phycisphaerae bacterium
CGTCCAGCGAATGAAGAGTTCCTTGTCCGGCGTGCCGAAATAACCCGAAATCTCCGAACCCCAACCCGGAATGCCGGAGAGCGCGGCGGTTTGGCCCGCGAGGATGACGCTGGGCAACCCGTTGTCAAACGCAAAACTCGCTTCGTTGTCGCCGGCCCAGCAGATTGCGTGCTGCTGCGCGCCGGTGAAGCCTGTGCGGGCGATGATGGCGTGATCATCGCCGAATGCGCCTGCGAGGTATTGTCGCGCCGCGTGGAGATAGAAGACACCGTATTGATTGCGCATCGCTTCGGCACGCGCACCATCTGCGAAAATGGCATCGCCTACGAAATTACCTTCGCCGTCGTCGCATTTGAAGGCGCGCGGTTTCCATTTTGCGGTGCGTGCGAGCAACGTGTGCCACCATGCGGTCGCTTCGTCACTCGTGAAGTCGATGAGCGCGCCTTCGCCCTTCCACCAACTGGTGATCAGCGGCTCAGCGTTCTTGCCTTTCACAAAATGTCCGGCGGCCGCCCCAGTTGCAAACTCGTCGCACGCCTCGACGCGAATGCCGGACATATCCTGCACATTGGTACGATTGACGAACGGCGTCATCCAAAGACATGTATGAAAGCCGAGCGCTCCCATGCGCGCAAACATCGCGTCGGCATCGACAAACTGCGATTCGTTCAGCTCGAAATTGTTGTAGCACGTTTCCCACGGGCTATCGATGACGAGCACCGATCCCGGAATATCAAGCGCGCGATGCTTTTCAACATCTTCGAGAATCTCTTCGCGATTGCGATGCACGTCGCGACTTTTCCAGGGTGCGAACGCCCACGGCGGCGGCAGCCGCGGCGGCCCGACGAGACGATTGAAGTCGCGTAAGACGTCCGCGTGACGCGGTCCTGCGAAAAGTACAATTTCCAGCGAATCCGCTTGATAGCGCAGACGCACATGAAAGCGATCCGAACCGTTGAGGTCGAACTCGCCGGGCAGCGTACTGTTCACCCAGACGCCGTACCCACGCGTGCTGTAATAAAACGGCACAGGAAAGTAGGTGGACGTCCCTTTGGGTTCGGGACGATCAATCGACGTCATGGGCAGGAGGTAGCCTTTTTGATTGATCGCCTGGAAACGCTCGCCGCCGCCGAAATAATCGCTGTTGTCTTTGATCGGGATTTCGATGTGGTGAGGCTGATTGTCTGCCGATTCAATTTGAATACGAAAAGACGGACGTTGCAGCAAGTCCCCCATGCTATGGGCAATTGTAATCAAGGGATGTTCAAATCCCGCCCCAGTCATGCCGTCCCAGCGTCTTGAGAAATTCGTGAGCGGAACGTTGTTGAAGAGAATCGGGCCGATCGTGACCACCTCTGCTTCCTTCCCTTCTTCCGCAGCGAGCCGCAGCGAGAATGTGCCGCGAACGCTGTCGAAGGAAAGCCAGTTCGGTAATGGATCGTCATCTTCCGCAATCGACGGCTTTGCGAAAACTGCCGCAATGCATATCGCAAGCGCGATGTTGGTACGATGAATACGTCGCGTCATCACTTTTGCGAATCTCGCGAAATGACAACCACGCAGGTCGCTTCTACCGTTTGATCCCCCTGACGACCGATCGCTTTGAAGCTTTGCGTGCCGGGATGCAGGTCGAATGTTTCATAGTTGATGGCACCATCGTAATCGCGATGATTTGCGACTTCGCGGCCGTCGATTTCCACAGTCACGGTTTCGCAGTTTGAGTAGATGCGGATGGGTGCGGCGGCGCCCAGGGCATCGCGCGCGGCGTGCGAGATGTGAATCATCGGCTTTTCCGACCACTGCGACTGAACCCAATACCACGCGTCTTTTTTTGTCTTGCGATCGATGGTGACCAGGCCTTTATCGTTGCGGCCTTTCGTGTCGCCTTCATTTCGCGAATCGACGGCAAAATCGAAACCGTTCCAGATGATTTTGCACCAGAGATAGGGCCGCTTTTTCATCGCTTCCCAGTGACGCTCGTGCAGATAGGTCTGCCATTCTTCCGGATGCTGCGGACCATTGTGTACCGGCTTGGTCGGCGGCCACTCGTGATGGTGGATGCTCGCGCCCGCGCCATATTCGCTGATTCCCAGCGGCGTTCTTGGGTACTTCTTGTGCGTGTCGTCGCACCATTGTGCGATGTCGTCGGGTTCGCCGGTGTACCAGCCGAAGTAGCGATTGAACGCGGTGAGATCGGTCTGCCAATTTGCTGGATGATCGACAGGATCGCAGGCGGCGGAGACGGTGAGCCGTGTCGGATCGGCATCTTTTGCGACTTCGTTCAGTCGTTTGACGACTTCAGTCGGATCGGGCGACGGCTGCTTCCACGGCGCGGTGACTTCATTGTGAATCCCCCAGAAGCAGATCGACGGATGATTGTGATTCTGGTGGATCAGTTCGGTGAGCTGTTGCTCCGCATTGCTCAGGAATGCTTTCGAATCGGTGATTTTGTCGATGAGTGGAATCTCCGCCCAGACGACGATGCCGGCGCGATCGGCAAGCTCGTATGCATAGCTATCGTGTTGATAATGCGCGAGACGGACAATCGTGCAACCGAGTTCGTCAATGATCTTGAAGTCTTCTTCCATATCCGCGCGGCTGATCGCCCAGCCTTTGTCGAGCCGGTCCTGATGACGGCTGACGCCGTGAAGGTCGAGCGGTTTGCCGTTGAGGAAAACGCCCTGCTGCGGATCGACGCGGAACTCCCGCGCGCCGAACGTTTGTTCCACAACGTCCAGAATTTCCGGCTGATTTTCTCCCGCATTCCGGCGAATTAGCTCAACGCGGAGCGTGTATCGATAAGGATCGGCTTTGCCGTCCCACCGTCGCGGTTGCTTGATCGTTAGAGTCGAAGAATAGTGCTCCACTCCCTCACTGTCATTGCGCTTTTTAAATTCGTCAATCGTCACTTCGTTTTCGGCCGCATCCAGCAGCAAAGCACGAATCGACACGTTTTTTGTCGCTTGCTTTTCGTGTTGCACGTAGACGT
>JBFWWY010000516.1:0-2983 GCA_050245935.1 Phycisphaerae bacterium
TGTCATTGATGAAAGGGCGCGCTAATTCGATCGCGGTTGCGGCTGGCTGGGCAGACGCACAAAAACTTCCAGCAACGGCGTAAATTCAACACGGTCGATCGTCCCGCCGACCAGCGTGCCGATCAGCAATATGGGGCTGAAGATGATCAGCAGCGCCTGCTGAATCGTCGCGGTCGCGATTTCGAGCGCCTGGGTAAAGATCTGACCGCCGATTCCGACAGTGAAATTAATCACGCCGATAATCGAAATGACGAAAGCGGTAAAGAGCAGGGTGCCGGGCTTGATGCTGATCGCGCGGCCGTCGTCCTTGTCGAAGCGCGGCGAAGCGGTCGGGGCGACCGGAATGTCGACATTGATGCCCGTTTCGCGTTCGATGAGCGCCGCAACCTGCTCCGCGGTCTGGAAGCCGTCGAAAGCGACGGGCAACGCTTCACTCGCGCCAGTCTGCGCGTTGAATATCGTCACGTTCGCAACAATCTCGAATTGACTCCGCGTGATATACGTGACGCGCATGAAGCTGCCGTCCGGTCCTTCGGCGTATTCTGGCCATCCCTCGTCGAAGGTCATGAACGCGCGCCCGCCCGACGCGGTACGGACTTCAATGGCATCAAATGAAGCGGGCGACCCATCTTCGTTTCGCGTGCCGTAAATGAAAAACTCGTCGCGGCTCTGCGCACGACCACCGACGAGGATCGGACTGTTGAAGTCGTTGTTGATGAAATAGCCAACGGACGACGTCGACAATCCTGAGCCGCCGTTGTTGTTGCCGTTGCCGTTCGAATTGGCATTGACATTGCCCAGGATGTCGTCGAGGTTCACGGTCCCGCAGCCCGTATGAATCAGCAGCGGCGCTGCAAATAAGGCATAGGCACTCAACGCCACCATCCATTGGCGCGCGAAAAAGCGGCTTCTCTGTGTCTGTGAAAACATCGACTCTCCCCGATTCATTGCGTCATGCTTGTTGTGATACGGTATGCGATTGCTCGCTGTGCCGCAGACCTCGCTTGCGCGGGCGCGACACAGGCAGAGCAGTATATCCGGACGCTAGGTGTCCAGCACGGAATTCGAGGATCTCTGCTTCGCTTCGTGTGAAACCGTTTGTGGGCAGTATGAATAGCCTGTCCGACCCGAACGTGGTTCGCGATTCAAACTGATCTCGAACCGTCCGTAACGTGCTGCCGGAAATTCCGAACGCCCACCGTGCCCTCTGAATCCATGTCTCCGTCGCGCCGTTAACTCCCGCTTGCGGCCGGCGTCGCGAGCGTGATTCGAATGCCTTCCGTGGTTGTGCTCAAGGTGAAAATCGAGGGTGCCTGATAGCGGATCAGCCGTTCGACCATGGCCGGGTCGTCCGGCAGCTCGCCTTGAAACCCTTCGATCAATCCCGCGACCAGGCCTTTTGCCACATCCATCGGATTCGCGGTCAGTGCTTCCTTGTGCTTCTGGTAGGCCAGCAATGCGCGATAAAGCGTAGGCGTTTCAATAAATACAGTCATCCAGGAATCCTCCGGAACCGCTTTCGCGACCGTTCGAAACGACGAAGTCTCGTTCAGCGGTCGGTTGGGGGTTCCGGAGAGTGCCGAATCGATTGCGGGTGCGGATCCGATCATGAACCGATCGCTTGTGGCAGTGGTTTCAATCGGAATCATGGGAGAAAAGAACACGGTCGCACCGCGCTGTTCCCGCTGGGTCGTCAGGGGGTTTTTTCCCATCGTGCGCGTGATCGCTTCCGCGTTGGAACTACCGAAGCTCAGCAAAACGCGAATTTCATCGGGCTGATACGGCGGACGCAGGTCAATTCCAAACGTCACCGGCGGCTTGAGATGATCGAAAAACTCACGCCGGAGATTGATGGTTTCCTCGCCACCTGGCAATGGCGCAGACTCGAGACTCGCTTTCATCATGTCGGCCTGAGCAGGATCCTGCTGACGAAGGATCTTCTCCACCTTGTCGAGAAACCCGCTCACATCAAGATTCAGGCTTCCAAACAGAAGCGTCTCCGCGCCCACCTGCGGACCGGGTGCGGTTGCCCGATTCTCCATCCGCAGAATATCCATTACGCCGCTGCATGTGCCGCGCGTGAGTTGATAGCCGTCAAGAATACCATCGAAACCGTCGTCTGCGATCCGCATATGGCCGATGAAGCTTTGCATGCATTCCGTGCCGACCACTTTTCGGGTCACGTTGAAGTCATCATTGCCGCGACGTCGTCCTTCGGCCTCGAGCAATTCGAATATGCGCGGCCAGTTCACAACCATGCGAATCGGTCCCAATGGCGCGAGGAGCCGGTCCATCGTTCGGCGGTCTTCGTGCGAAGACATCGATTCGCTTTCGGACAGTCGTAATGCGGCGCGAATGTCCGCCGCGGTGCTGGCAAGGTAAAACCGTTCGCGGCCCTGACACAGGGCGAGTTCCTCCGGCAGCGAGTCCGCCGAGAAGAATGTGTCGATCATTTTGTCGACGTTGCCCAGATCATCCATTGGAGAGGAGAGCTCGTCATCGGCGTCGAAGTTCAGTTCGTCTTCCTCGGCGACGTTGTCGTTGGCGGGCGAGGCCGGCTTATTGTGAAAAACGAGGATCTGATCGGCACCGGCATCTACCGTTTCAACGTTGGAGGCGACGGCACGCATCCGCTTTGTCGCGGTGCTGACGTATTGTTCCAGTAAGGCTCGGTCGCCGATGGTCGCGACCAACACCATTCCCGGCTCCTCGCGACCCGGCTCGCCAGTGACGTAAAAAGCCAACGGACCCTGGAACGGGTTCTTGAGCGCATCGGGTGATGTCTCAAGGGCTGTGGCGATTTTTTCTCGGAGTTTCTTCATCGCGCCGCTCATGACATTCCATTCCGCGACGCTCTCGCGAAGCTGGGTGTCCTGATAGGCGCGGTAACCATTCGTCTTTTTAAAATCTTCCCAGGTTCGCTCGGCATCCGTCACGCCGACGAAGAGCAGCGCTTCGCGCGGCGCGAGATTCGCAGGATCGA
>JBFWWY010000517.1:0-2973 GCA_050245935.1 Phycisphaerae bacterium
TCTGACCTGCTTCTCATCATTGATCCCCGCTGCATCCCGGTTCATCAGAACGAATATGCGGCGATTCTTGAGAATGTTGCCGAATTGCCCGGTGCGCGTTTTCAGGTCGCGCTGGATCGGAGTCATTTCGGGACGAAGGAATTTGTCCGATTTGACGGCGAAGGCCGTGTCCGCCGCATCCAGCGTTATTACGACGGACATACCTGGTTGCAGACGCAAGCGGTGTCGTCGGCATTGGTTCCCGTCAGTTCCCTGTTTGATCTTGCGGCGCCCACGCTGGAAGACCTGCCCAACCTTCGTCGCGCGCTTTCCGCAACGGGCGCGCTCACGAGCGATGTCTTGCTCAAGGGACCGATCGTCGATCTGAATTCCGAGTCCGGCTATCTGAAATTGACGGAATACACGCTTCGCAGACTCCCCGCCGCTGCGCTCCCCGAGGGCTTTCGCCTGGCTGCGGATGCGATCTTCATCGGACCGGGGTGCGACGTCGCATCGTCCGCTCGACTCTATGGCCCGCTGGTGCTGCAGAAGAATGTTTCAATCGGCGAGGACGCGGTCGTCATCGGCCCGACAGTGATCGGCGAAAATTCGCGGATCGAAGCGTCCGCAACCATTGCCAAATGCATCCTCGCCAAGAATACCCATGCAACGCGCGGTGCCGTTGCCAATCAACGATTCCTCGCGGGTCACCTGGAAGGATCCCAACTGCCGGCGCACTTCGCAATCGAAGATGATGCGGATGCGTACGTGGATCATTGGGAGATTGCAGCGGCATCGCCGCAACAGAAACTCCGTGAGTCTCAGCGCGCCCGCTACATGCGGCTCAAAGCGATCGGCGAAGCCCTCCTTTCACTATTTGGGCTTCTCATTCTTTCTCCGTTGCTGCTCGTCGTTGCCATTCTCGTTCGCGCCACGTCGCGTGGCCCGATCTTTTTCGGACATGAGCGCGAGGGACGCGGCGGCGTTCCGTTCAAGTGCTGGAAATTCCGCACGATGGTGGAAAACGCGCACAGTCTGCAACGTGAACTGGCCAAAAAGGACAATCAGGTCGATGGCCCGCAGTTCAAACTCGACAACGATCCGCGCGTCACCACGATCGGAAGATTCCTGCGCGCATCAAACATCGACGAATTGCCGCAGTTGTGGAACGTCATTCGCGGCGAGATGAGTCTGATCGGTCCCCGTCCTTCGCCATTCCGCGAAAACCAGATTTGCGTTCCGTGGCGGCAGGCACGCCTGTCCGTCCGTCCCGGGATCAGCGGTCTCTGGCAAATTTGCCGCAGCGAGCGACAGGCCGGCGATTTTCACCAGTGGATTTTTTATGACATTCTCTATGCTCGACATATTTCGTTTCTTCTCGATTCGAAGATTTTTCTTGCCACGCTGCTGACGTTCGGCGGACGCTGGAGTGTTCCGCACTCCTGGATCATTCCGAAGCGGCGCGGCGTCGCAGCGCAAGCGCCGACGATTTCGTGGCAAGGTTCCGCGCCCGCGGCGGAATCGGCCTCCCCCGTTGTGCAGCAACCATCAACATCTCCTGAGCCGAGGATCGCCGTACCGTGACAGAATTGCTGACGAAACCGACCGCGGCACAGGGCGCGCGAAGCGCCACGCTCCAGTACGTGGATGAATTGCGCGCGCTCTGCCGCAATGCCCTTCCGAGCATGTTCGATCCGCAGGAGCAGCTCTTCATCTTTTGCAAGCGGCGTGTGAACGATCGGGTGCAGGTCGAAGGACACAGTCGGCGGTACACCGCCATCACGCTGCTGGGGCTCATCGAAGAGGATGATGACGTCTGCCGCGCCATCCTTCATGGCGGCAATGCCTTCGATCTTTGCGGCCGACTCTTGCGCGACGTCGAGACGGTCGAAAATCTCGGCGATGTCGCGTTGACACTTTGGGCGGCGAATCTGCTCCAGCATCCCGATGCCGATCGAGCGGTACGCCGCGTGCAACAACTCGACCCGATCAATGCGCCGCATTATGTCGTCGAATTGGCGTGGGTTCTGTCGGCGCTGAGTCGTGATCCTGCCGCATCCACTGAGGAACCTTACCGCCTTGCGGTCGCGAATCGCCTGATGTCCGTATTTGGAGCCAGCGGCCACCTGTTTCCTCACTCGGTCGGATCGCGTGTCGGGTTGCGCGGCCATGTCGGCTGCTTTGCGGATCAGGTCTATCCGATTCAGGCGCTCTCCTACTACGCGCGCGCTGCCGAGAACCATCGCGCGCTGGAAATGGCGCGTCAGACTGCCGCGCGGATTGTGGAACTCATGGGCAAGTACGGTCAGTGGTGGTGGCACTACGATGCGCGAAATGGCACAGTCACCGAAGGCTACCCCGTTTACAGCGTTCACCAGAACTCGATGGCGCCGATGGCGCTGTTCGACGCACACGAAGCCGGCGGGGATGATCATTTCGACGCCATCGAACTCGGCCTGAACTGGCTGAAGTCGACGCCCGAACTCGGCGGCAGAACGCTAGTCGATCCGGAGCAGCTCGTGATCTGGCGAAAGGTCGCTCGTCGCGAGCCGAACAAGCTGACACGAAAATTGCAGGCCGGCGCGAGCCGCATTCACCCCAGTTTGCGCGTCCCCGGCGTCAACACACTCTTCCCCCCCGTCGCCGTTGACTATGAGTGCCGCCCCTACCATCTCGGCTGGGTGCTGTTCGCGTGGCCGCAGCGCCGGATGGATGCATTGCGATCGATGTCCGCGGAAAGAGGTGCGTAGAGCCGTGCCGCTGCCAACTGTTACGCTGTTTGATATTCCGATCGCCGTCGCCGACATGCCGGCGGTCCTCGACTTGTGCGAGCAGCGGATGCGCGACCGTTCGTCGTTACTCATCGGCGTCGTCAACGCGGCAAAAATCGTCAACATGCGCCGCAACCCGCAACTCCGCGATTCCGTACTCAGTGCGGACGTGATATTTGCCGACGGCATGTCGGTCGTGTGGGCATCGCGCTTTCTCGGCAAG
>JBFWWY010000518.1:0-2949 GCA_050245935.1 Phycisphaerae bacterium
ATTCCAGGATTTAAGGGGTTAAGGATTCCAGAATGTAAGGGCTGGGAATCGCATTCACTTGTGGCACCGGCGTCCCGCTGGTGCGCGTGTGGCCGTGTTCGTTTCGAAACTTGATTTTTTGGCCCTTTGACGCTTTCCGGCATTGGCTGGCAGTTCTTGTCGGCTTCTTTACCAGCTACCGATTTCGATCAGAGTTCGTGAGATTCGGTACGTGCGCCGCGCGAATTGCAGCATCGTCGCACGGCAATCGTTTCCATGCGGGAACACGGTCCGGCGGTGCCTAGCATTTCACGATGAAAAAGAGAACGAGCGGCGCGGCGCGAGCGCGCGAAATTGAGCGGGATGATGTTCTGGCGTGGGCGCAGGAATTTTTGCCGGATTACTTCAGCGATGCGCCGGCACTGTTTCACGCCGAGCTGATGGCGGATCTGCAGGCGGCGGAGAAGCGGCTGATCGCGCGGGTGGCGCCGCGCGGCCACGCGAAGAGTACGTGCGCGGCTTTGGCGTATCCGTTGTGGTGCATCTGTCACGGTGCGAGGCGGAATATCGTCATCGTGACGCACGAAGGTGGTCTTGCGACGCAATTCGTGCGCGACATTCGGCATGAATTGGAGACCAACGAGCGAATTCTGGAATCGTACGGCGAGCTGTTTGGCGCGGGTGTGCCGGAAGGTGTCGATTCCGACGTTTCTCCACCAAAAAATGACAAGCGAAGTTCATCGGCGCGCGACGCGAGCAACGCCGCCGCGCGTGAAGCAGAGCAAGCTGCAAAAAAAACGACGAAGAAGATTGCTAAGTCGCGCGCGAAGAAGACAGCCCGGAGGTGGTCGTCGTCGATGTTCACGACGCGCACGGGAATCACCGTGCAGGCGAAGGGGACCGGCGCGAGTCTGCGCGGCGTGCGCGTCGGGCCGCACCGGCCGGATCTGATTATCTGCGACGATCTGGAGAAGGACGAGCACGTCGCGACGAGCGAGGGGCGCGCGAAGCTGGAGCATTGGGTGCGGCGGGTGGTAATGCCGGCGCTCGCGCCGGACGGGCAACTGCTCGTGCTCGGTTCGATCATTCATCACGACTCGCTGCTGGCGGGGCTGGCGGATCGTAAGCGCTGGCCGCGGTGGGACTATCGCGTTTATCGCGCGCTGGAAGCGGAGCGGCGCAGCGACGGAAATTATTACCGCGTGGCGCTGTGGCCGGGGCGCTGGTCGGTGGAGCGGCTCGATCAGGAGCGCGAGCGGATCGGCACGCTCGCGTTCGAGCAGGAATATCAGGCGAACCCGATCGATGATTCGCTGCGCGTGTTTCGGCCGGAGTGGCTGCGCCGGTTTGAGGATCACGAAATCGCGGACCGCGATTGGCCGCACATCATGGCGGTCGACCCTGCAACCGGCGCGACCGGCGGCGATTACTTTGCGCTGTGGGTCGGTGCGGTCGATCCGGCGACAACGACGATTTACACGCGCGAGCTGGTGCTGGAGCGCATTGGGATCGTGAAGCAAGTCCGGCGGATTCTGGCGGCGTTTGAAAAATGGCAGCCGATGCGAATCGGGATCGAGACGGTTGCGTATCAGGTTGCGCTCAAGGAGATTCTCGAAGAGGAAAGCCGCAAGCGGGGCTTGTATATGCCGATCGTGGCGCTTAAGGCGGCAGTGAACAAAAGGACGCGAATCGAGGGAAGTTCGGTGCTGTTTGAGAATGGCTTGTTTCGTTTACCGGCATCGCTCTGCGCGGAAGCGGAGAAGCAATTTCTCGAATATCCGAAATCGCGGCACGACGATGCGCCGGACGTTTGTGCGATGGGGATCGAGCTGGCGCGGTCACTGCGCGCGCTTCAGAAGGTGGAGGGGATCACACGGTATGAGCAGAATGGGCGGGGAGAGGGATGGTAGAGCCTGCGTCGCGAGCGCAAGACCTGAAACTTCGTGATCACAAATCTCGTTGATTCGTAAAATAACAGCCGCGCGATTGCCCTTCTTGTGACTTTGCTGTTGCGAATTATTTGGAATTCAGCGGTCGGCTGGGAGACACGACCGCTACGTTTGGCCGAATGTTGCGGGACAACCCGTCAGCGGCGGGGGCGCGTCGCAAGGCAAGGCCGCTGTACGGTTTGCAGCGAGCGCGATGCGCGTCGGCGGATCGTCATCATGCCCGCGAGGGTGAGCGGCAACAAATTCACCATTCCCGCGCCGCACAGTCCGGTACCGCAGGGCGGCAGGAATGGCGGTGGTGCAGTGATGATGTCGCCGGAGATGGTCGCGCCGCTTCCGGGTAAGGCGTTGGAGAGGGCGGTGAGCGTGAGCTTGCCGTCGACGGAGCGCAGTTCAGCGTTGAAGGCGGGGTCGAGATCGGGGAATTCGACGCGCTCGAAGGAGCCAGCGTGCGTGCCGTCGATCTCGATGAATTCGAACGCGTCGCGGGTACGGGGGAGAAAGCCATCGAGAAAGCGCACCTGCAGTTCGCCGTTGAGCGAGGCGTTTCCGCTGACGCGGAGAAGATCGGTCTGCGTGGGCGCGAGCCCGGCGATTTCCATCCGCAACATGCTGCCTTGTTCGAGTTGCAAGTTTCCGTTGATCGTCAGCACGCCGGGAGAAAGCCCCGGTGCGATGCTGCCACCGGCATTGACGATCACGGTCCCGTCGACATCCAGGGCACCCACACCGGTGACGGCACCGGCAGCGCGGATGACCAGATCACGAAGGACCGTGACTTCGCTTGTCGGTGAGATCAGGGCAAGGGTGCCGGGGCCGGTGTTTCCGACCACAAGATCGCGAGAGACGCTGAGGAGGGTATCGGTGCCGAGTTCAACCAGACCGGGCGCGGTCGCAATCGATCCCCCGATCGTCATCTCGCCGGTGACAACCACCAACGCATCATCGCGAACTCGGAGGGTTCCGGGTCCGGCGTCGCCGACAACGCAGCGCGTGTTTCCAGTAGTTGATACGACGCGAA
>JBFWWY010000519.1:0-2935 GCA_050245935.1 Phycisphaerae bacterium
GGTACGGTAGATCGGTGAAGCCGGGAGGCGGATTCGCAGCAATCTTACTGTCATGCGTCACGCTGAAGTCGACCTGATTGAAATTGATGGAGTGATTTGCAATGACAGTACCCGTCACGGCGGCCTCGCGACCGAAAGAGAATCCCCCGGTCGAAAAAACGATCCCCTGAAAATGGGAGGGATAGGCATCGGTGGTATCGGAATCAGACGTTCCGCCGTCGCGGGGGTATTCCGCGCTACTGGGGTTGAGATTGCGTCCGGCGAGCGCTTCGGTCAAGGGCGCGGTGGTGGTGTTGACGTTGAGAAATCCCTCGACCATCAGTGTCGGGTACCCCGGCACGGCGGCTTCCATATTCATCGCACCGCGAAGCTGCGAGCCCGCGCCCGGATTGCGCAACACAAGTGTTCCGTTGATCCGACTATTCTCCACGATGAGATTCTGATTGGCGCAGTCGATCACATAAATCCCTTGTGCATTGGTACCGCCGGACAGCGTGTTGACGCCGGGACTCAGCAGTTCCCCGCTGATGTACTTGGTGGTGCAAACGCCGCAGACGTGGCGAAAGGCGATTTCATCGACAATATATGCACCGGTTTCACCCGTGTCCTGGGTTCGGAGCAACATATCGATCGACGTGAGGGCTCCGACGCTGGCCTGGTTGTAGCTGAGCGGCGTCGTATGCTCGACATACGTCCAGGAATCGGCCACACGGACGCGGGTGTTCGGTGTTGTTACTTTTAACGTGCTTCCCCCGCTGAATCGCAGCGTGAGTTCGAATTTGAAGTTCTGATCGGAGACCGTTTTTACCCAGGCGCTGACGCGATAGTTTTCGTTCGACACTACCTGTGGGGTAAACGTGTGCTGGGCACCGTCGCTCTGATTGCTTCGGCCTGTTACGGCCAGCGCTCCGGCCCCACTGTGAACGTCGCTGGTGGAATGCGACAGAACCGTTGTGCCCACTGCGGTCCAGCCATCGATCCCCTCGTCGATCGTCGAATTTGTTACCTGATTCGGTTCGCGATAGGGCAGCGAATTGTAGCTGATTGCGGTGCCGTTGCTGAGGTAATACGCCAGCGCGGTGGCATTCGAAGGCGCGACCAGGGCGGCGGAAGTTGTAGGCTGCTGGGTTCCATTGTAGGTGGATCCCGAGATCGAACCCTGTGCTGTCACATCGGCATTGATCACCGAAGAAAACGCCGAGATATTTCCCACCGCGTGGGCATCTGCGTCGGCCGTCAAGGTGGAGTTCACAATCGCGATGCTGCCGGCCGAGAATACCGCGGCCTTGATCGCAGCGGTGAGCGGGGCCATGTCGAAGCGGGCTTCCAGCAGGTGACGATTCTTGCCGACTTCGCCGACCGATCGAATGACCACCGGATCATTGGCTGCATCGAGCAGGTTCGCATCGACGGGGTCCGACGCGGTCATCGTGAATTTGCCGTCCCCCAGCGACACTTTTCCAGACCAGCCGGCATCGGCGAGCTTGGCGCGCCAGGACGTGTCCTGATTGAGGTACAGCAGACCGTATTCGAGACCAGCCAGCGCCATGCGCTTTGCGGCATCGCTGTCTTTTCCCGCTTCGGCGATGCGCGCCTGGATGCGGACGGATGCGAGGCTGGACAGACCGATGGAAACCACGATCAGTGACGCCATGAGGACGATGGCGTAGGTGCTGCCGCGGCGGGTGGTGTTGCGACGGGCGGTCAAAAAACGAGGACGCGCGATCGAGCGCATCATGATTTTTTGATGTTGCGCGGCGACAAACGTTGTTTGCGCTTCCTCCCGGGCGCGGCGCTGATCTGCGTTGATAACGTCGGAATGTCGTGCGAACGGCATCGCGTTATATCGATCACACTGCATCATCATTCGTTTAGACCCTCCGACGTGAAGCCGTCCCAAACGTGGGTGCGAAAGCCGATGGCGGTGGCGAAGACCTCGTTGTCGCGGACGGCCTCGACGACGATGCGTTTGATTCCCGTATCCGCGCCGTTGCGATCCGTGATTCCGCCGATCGAAACGCGCGACCCGGATACCCGCCAGCGCCATCCCGGATACGCGGGAAGCGCGGCACCGAGTAGGTCGGTGACGGGTTGGTCATAGCCGAAGTAGTCGTCGACATCGTCGAGCAGCGCACGATTCGCGACGGTTTCCCCGGATTCCAACCCGTAGCTCGGTGGCTGGTTGGGATCGTCGTACGCTTTTGCGAGAATTTCATTCATCATCATTTCAGCGAGATGCCGTCCGCGGGTCTTGTCCGCCATGCGTCGCTGGGTCATTGCGGACGCGCCTACTGCATTGAGCGCGCTCACCAGGAGCAAGCCGACGAGGAATACCGAAATGACGGATTCCACGAGGGAGAACGCCGCTCGCTGGGGTTTTGAACGGGGCATGGTCTTGGCGATCCTGCGACGAATGCGGTGCTGTCCGCGATTTGCGGCGGTCGATTTCGCGATTGCGACGCGTGTCTCTGTTACTGTTGACATCTCACACCTTGTTTCGTGCATGGCGGAAATCTACCTGCAGCACCGCGATTCGAACTTTTTGGTTTGATCGAGGCGGTCCGAATTCGAAATTGCCCTGGTTCTCGTCCGGCACAGAGGCGCGGACGCTACTTGTATCAAGGTTTTCGTCCGGCACGGAAGCGCGGACGCTACTCGTATCAAGGTTTTCGTCCGGCACGGAGGCGCGGACGCTACTCGTATCAAGGTTTTCGTCCGGCACGGAGGCGCGGACGCTACTTGGATCAAGGAAGAATGCGAATATTGACATCGCTGAACTCCGCACCGGCGTCGCCGCCGATGACTGCACCCCGGAAGTCTTCGGGCAGCGTGACCGTCTGATACGCCTTCGTGTCGATGTATTGTTCGTTGATGAATAGTGCGACGACGTCTTTGCCGACGCGGTCGTCGACAACCATTTTGATCTGGAGGAAAT
>JBFWWY010000520.1:0-2929 GCA_050245935.1 Phycisphaerae bacterium
GATGTCGATTTGATTCTCGATGGTACCGACAACTTCGCGACGCGCTATGTCATCAATGACATTTCGGTGAAATTGAGAATTCCGTGGGTATATGGGGCGTGCGTCGGTGCCACCGGCAGTACACTGCCGATCCTCCCCGGTGAAACACCGTGTTTGCGGTGCATTTTCCCCACAATGCCTGCTGCCGAAGAGTCGCCTTCTTGCGACGCCGTCGGTGTTCTCAGCCCCATTGTTCATTGGGTTGCGGCGCAGCAGTCGATGAATGCCATCAAGCTGCTCAGCGGCAACGACGAAACACTGGTGCATGAATTTGTGTCCATGGATTGCTGGACCGGCAGAATTGCGCGTGTCTCCGCGCAGGCAAAAGATCGCAATCCACAGTGTCCGTGTTGTGCGGACAAGCGATTCGAGTTCCTGGATGGCCCCGTTGCGGCGCGCACTACCGTCCTGTGCGGACGAAACGCAATTCAATTGACACCCCTGCACACGGAAGAGGACGCCCGGCGTCTGGAGAGAATCGCCGGGAAGCTGCCAAAAGGCGCTCGCTCAAACCGGAATGCGTACCTGTTGCGATTCGCCGAGAACGATCTGACGGTGACGATTTTCGCTGACGGGCGCACGATTGTGCAAGGCACGGAAGATCCCGGCATGGCGCGCGCGATCTTCGCGAAATACGTGGAAATTCCCGGGTGACAGGACGCCTAGCTCGACGCGCCCAGCCCATCCAATCGCATGTAACAAACTTGCGCGAGCGCAACCGCTTTGTTATTTGCGTCGAACATTTCGATTGTGGTAGGGCAGAGCGTCCGCCCGAGTTTCACCAAGCGGCCGATGATATTAACTGTCTCCGATTCGCACGGCGCCAGATAGCGGATCTGCAAATCCGTGGTGACAAGGGGCGTTTTCGGGTCGATGTGCGAGACGATCGCGAACCACGCCGCGCAATCCGCAATATACGAGAGGATGCCGCCGTGTACGCCTTGCGCGGCACCATTGAATCGGCGATCGTTCTGCGCCGTCATGTGAACCAGACCCGGTTCCAGATGAATAAGTTGCAGATGCAGTAACTTCACACACGGAATGTCTTTGGCGAGATTCCAGACGCGTTCACGCTGCGATTCATTCACCGATACTCACCCTTTCAGCTACGTTCGCTCTCTTGCGCCATATCCCGCCGACACAGGTAGCATCAATTCCGTCATCGGCCATGCCCAAACAGACAGCGTTGAGAATTGATTCATCGCCACACGCTGCGAGCGATGGATGGGAAAGATTGACGGAAACGAAATCGGCAGCACGTCCTTCCTCGATCGCGCCGGCGGGTAGTCCGAGCGCCGCCGCTCCGTTCGCGGTGGCAATCTGCAGCAACCGTAGCCCGACCTCGCCGTTGTGGTCGAGCACGATGCCGCGCTGCTCGTGTCGCAGACGCTGCACATATTCGAGCCAGCGCATTTCTTCCAGCATCGAAATCCGTGCATTTGAATCGGTACCGAGACAGATACTGCCATCCTGACGGTTCATGGCAGGAACGTCCGCGATACCGTCGCCGAGATTGGCTTCCGTCAACGGACACATGCAGACGCGTCCACCCCGCGCAAACAATTTTTCGAGAGTTGTGGCAGCGGTATGCGTTGCGTGTACCGCGGTCAGCTTCGCCTCGGGCAGTGCGTGCAGAACCGCGTCCATGGGCCGCTTTCCCAGCGCCTGTTCGCAATCTGCAATCTCCTTGCGTTGCTCCTCCAAATGCATATGAAAGACCATCTTCCGTCGCACCGCGCCTTCGTAGAGCGCTTGCAGGTGAAGGAGCGGGACGGCACGAATGCTGTGTGCGGCGATCCCGATGCTTTGAAGCTGCGGATCAAGCGTCGTGGCAAGCTGATCAACCTGTTCGAAAAAACGCTCAACCGACGGCGTGGAAAAACGCCGCTGGCCGCCGCTGAGCGGTTGGCCAAAACCTCCGGTCTCGTAATAGGTCAAGATGAGCACGATGCGAATGCCCACGTCACGCGCTGCCTGGAGAACGGCCGCATCGAATGCAAAGTCGCGCGCTTCTGCGTCGTCATGATGAAGATAATGAAACTCGCCGACACTGGTGATTCCGGCATCAAGCATTTCGCCAAAGGCCTGCCGCGCAAGGCGGCGGACCTGATCGCAATCAAAGGACTCGACGAGCGCGTACATGGCCTCACGCCACGACCAGAACGAACCCCGGCCGGATTGAAACGACTCGCCGCGACCGCGCAAGCCGCGCTGAAACGAATGGCTGTGAACATTTACGAATCCCGGAAGCAGCAGCCGGTCCGGCAGATTCATGGTGGCAGGGCGCGCCTGTTGCGTGATCTGCGTGATGAATCCCTCGTCATTCACGACGATGAAAACATTGCGCGTCAGCGTGCCGTCGATCAGTGCGTAATCAGCTTGAATCACTTGAGACTTTTGTTGCATCACGTATTCGCAATTCCGCAGCAGAATGTTCGAATAAACTCCTCCAGCCGCACCTGCGCGCTCCGAATCTCCTCAATGTCGATTGATTCGTTTGCACAGTGTGCATCATCCATGGTCCCGGGGCCCCACAATACGCAATCCACACCCTCGCGCGAGAGTACCCCCGCGTCACTGGAAAACGACACGCCGGCATCTTCTCGTTGCGAAAGCAACGACGCCAGCCGCACGTAGAAAGCCGATTACGCCGGACATAACATCGGCGGACTGTCGTTGATGATGGTCAGGGTCGTGTTGTCCGCACCATGTTCGGGCAGCATCGCGACGCATGCGTTCAATTCCTGCATCGCGGACTCGCTTTGCTGGCCAGGCAGCAGGCGAATTCCAACGTCGAGCGTACAGCGATCCGCGACAATGTTCACAGCGGCACCGCCCTGTATCAGACCGAGATTCAGCGCTGGAAATGGGCATTCATGGAAGTATGCGC
>JBFWWY010000521.1:0-2921 GCA_050245935.1 Phycisphaerae bacterium
GTCCTCGGTTGCCTCAGCCATACTCGATTGCAATCTGCAAACGTATCAGCCCCCGCGTGATGCTGGGTTTCTGTCAGAGGCACTCAATTCTTGTGCCAATTCATTGCGTTCATCCCGTCGATAATCTGGATTCGGTTGTTGCCTGAATCCACAATCCAGACGCGATCTTTTGAATCGACTGCGACCGCCCACGGGTAGGCAAGCTCACCGGGGTTTCGACCTGCTTTTCCCCAAACGCCCTGACTGACCCCGTCGGCGCTGAACTTCTGCACCCGATTGTTACCATATTCCGCAACGACGAGTGAACCGTCAGAGAGGACGTCAATTCCATACGGAAAACGCATCCGCCCCACCGTTGTGCCCATTTCGCCAAAGGACTGAAGCAATTTGCCGTGCGCGCTGACGCGACAAACTCGGTGATTGCGAGCATCGCAGATCCAAAGCGACCCGGGAGTGCCGGCGTGGAGAGATTGCGGCCTGGCGAACTGAAACTGATCGTCATTCATGCTGCCGAATTCCGACAGAAACTTCCAGGTGGCGTCGAACACGCTGACACGATCGTTCCCGCCGTACTCGCCGACGAAAATCGTCCCGTCTACGCCGCTCGCAACGTCCGTGGGCAGATGAAACTGGCCGGGGCCTTCTCCGTAACTGCCGTGCATGGCGACCAAGGTGCCGTCCGGTCGGTATTCCAGGACGCGCGAGTAATGCGTATCGGCGACCGCGACATTGCCGTTGGCAAGCACGCCGAGGCCGGTCGGCTTTCCAGCGTCGATCAGCGGTGTTTTCCAATCGGCGACAAGTTGCAATTCTGCGTCAAACGCCTGAATCCGACCGGTTTTGTCGACGATGTAGGCGATGTCCTCTTTCGAGATCGCGATCGCTCGGGGATAGCTGAATTCGCGCGGGCCGTATCCTGTTCGACCAAAGATCACAAGCGGTTCGGCGCTACCCAGTTCCTGCGGGCGATCACAGGAGATGCCGGTCACGCTCAGCGTCCATCCGAGCAGGGTGAATTCAAGTACGCGAGGCGAAAATCTTCGCGGAAGCCTGCACCATCCTGTCTTTTGGCTCATTCTGCACAACCTGATTTTCCCCTGCTTCGGGCTGCGTGAAACAGATACTCAAATCATCATACGTAATTCACTGCGTCCTCGCGCGATCTCGCACAATTTAATACGCGACCGGGCCGGTACACGACATCGGCATCTCGCAAAGATTTCCGCGGTCTTTCTAATCCGCGAGTAAGCGCGCAGAATAGGTGGGTTAAAATTCGTGGGCAACGCCGCACCGGGCTCGATGCCGTTCACGCCCCCCAAGACTTGTACGGAGCTTCCCTTCCGGATGACCTCGTTGCCGCCTGTGCGCCCGATTGATCCTGTAGAGCTTGTCGACGTCCTTCGTCTGGTGTTGACGGATGCGGACGGGCGCGTGCCCGCGCCACAGAGTCAGGCACGGGCGTTTGCTCGTGATCTGCGCGCGACAAGTGCGAAGTGGCGCGGATTTGTTGTGGACGGTACACGTCCGTCCACTGCAGGGGCATTTTTGGCTGTGTGCCTGCCCGGCGGAACTGCGATCGGGCTTCCTGCGAGTCCGCGCCTTCCCGGCATGCAGTGGGCTGCACTGGTGCGGGCGGCAGAGGCGACGATCGCCGCTCTGGAGGCCGACGGTTTCCATTACGTGCAGAGTCTGCTGGAATGTGAAGATGTCGCGCGGCTGGAACTGTTACGTGAGGCCGGGTTCCTGAACATTACGCGGCTCGAATACCTTGAACGGAACACGAGGTACCCATTTGTGGAGGCCAACAACGGCCGCGTCACAAACTGGGTTCATTATTCGAATGCGTCGCATGAACAGTTCTGCCGACTGATCACAAGCTCGTACGAGACCTCGCTGGACTGCCCGGAAATTAACGGCTTGCGTCCGATCGAAGACATCCTCGCAACCCATCGCTCGTGTGGAGAGTTCAATCCGGCGCTCTGGTTTGTTGCTGAGGTAGACGGCGAGACCGCGGGATGCATTCTCGTGGGTCCGCACCCCAAGCGATCCTTTGGAGAGGTCACTTATATGGGGATTGCGCCGTCATTCCGGGGACAAGGACTCGGCGATGTACTTGTGCGTCATGCGCTGATCGCATGCCGCAGCGCGAAGATGGAACGAATGATTCTCGTGGTGGACCAGCGCAACACACCCGCCAAACGAGTTTATGCGCGGAACGGCTTTCAACCGTTTGCCGCGCGGTCTGCATTGGTGCGGATTTTTTCGCGATAGGCCGTTTCGATTGCGCGCTATTTCAACAAGTGCGCGATGGTCGGCGAACAAATTGTTGACAACGTGTGATTCCAAGAAAATTTTGCAACGCAAATTCATTCAGGGTGAACAGTTTACGAATCGCATCTTTATTTTTGTGACGAAGTGCGATTGAACCGGGAGAAATCCGAGGTTACTATCCGCTCGACTTAGTGGCGTTACCATCAAATTTATTCGACTCGTAGGCATCATACGATTCCAAAATTTTCTCCGCAGGAGTGGTGCATTTGCACGGCTATGCGGTCATGAGGAGAACCGTCAACGTGGCGGATTCGGAAAAGGTGCGCAAATTCAAAACGCGGTTGGCTGACAAAATCGGCGACTCCCGTTTCAGAACCTGGTTTGGTGATGTGTCGACCATCGAGCTTGCGGATGATGCCGTCCAGATCACGGCGCCCAGCAAGTTTGTGGCGGACTGGATCGCGACAAATTTCGAGCGCGAGATTACCGCAGTCGCGGAAGAATTCATGCGACAGCGCTGCCAGATTTCCATTCGCGTGCTGGAGCAGCCGATTGCCCGCCCGGCTCCGGTGTCGCCGCGGCGCAAAAAGCCGCGCGCCGCGCGGTCGGCGGCGTTTGCCGATACGCGGCGCCCGCTGAGCGGTACCTTC
>JBFWWY010000522.1:0-2912 GCA_050245935.1 Phycisphaerae bacterium
AAATACCGCGCCTCACATTCGAGTCGCGGCATTCAAAAAGACCGAAGTCCTCGGGGGCTCTTAGCGACGTCGCAGCGCCAGGAAACCGAGCGCCAACAGGCTGAGCGTCGCCGGTTCCGGCGTAATCGAGTAGTTGCTCGTGCCGCTGGCAAGGTCGTTTGCAGAAAGCGTGAACGAGAACTGTGCACTCATGTCAGTCACGCTGCCGGCGATCAAAGTCGGCAGAACGTTGATCGCGCCGGCAGTGCTTCCGCCAGACGAAAGCATGGAGATGCCTGATGCGAACGTTGTGCCACCCGGAACAACACCATTGTATTGTGCAGCGTAAGAGTTTCCTGAAGGACCGTTACCCGTGAGAAGTGCGCCATTGCCACCGACATCGGTGAGTGTCAGTGCCGCACTTGCTTCGCCGGTCTGATTCATGAGCGCCGGAAAGCTGAGTAGCGCAGATGTAATCGTGAAAACTGTATCGGAGGATCCGGCTTGAACTGCGAAGCCGATACCGATCTGCGGATCAGGCACGAGGAACAACGTTGCGTTGGTCAGCGTTGCAACAAAATCGCCGCTTTGTGTGTCCTCAATTTGAATGGGAGTCAATTGTACGAATGAATACTGGCCCGGCGCAGTCTCGGTCAGTTGATCCACGCCAACCGAAAAACTTCCCGTACCACTCGCGTTGCTCGCCTGCACAACAAGCGCAGGATCCGAGATTCCCATGCCGTCGCCAAGCGCGGCGCAAGGGACTGTCAACGCCGCCAAACACAAACCCAATCGAGCACCTTTGAACTGTCTCATGCTAATTTCCCTCGCGAGAGAGTTGCTTCTTCACTTCTCCATTCATTCCGTTTTACGCATCCGCCCATAACATGTCAACAGAAAGACGGCATCGTCATGCAAGATTTGCCATGACGACGCCGTCTGATATTTCATTATCGGACGCTAGAGGGCTAACGGCGACGAATCAGCCCGAAACCCATCAATAGCAACCCGAGCGTCGCCGGTTCCGGAATAATTTCATAATTCGACGTGCCGCTCGCGAAGTCGCGGGCACTCAGCGTAAAGTGAACGCGCGAACTCATGTCGCCGACCGAACCGGCAATGCCCACAAAGCCGGGGCCTGCCGGCATATTCAGTGTTCCAAAGTTGCTGCCGCTCGGCGCGATGATCGAATTGATGCCTTCAGCAAAAGTAGAACCGGTCGGCACAAAACCGTTGTATTGTGCCATGTAGCTGCCACTGTTCGGACCCTGACCAGTCAACATCGCTCCGTTGCTGTTCAGATCCGTGACGGTGAAAGCTGCCGTCGCCCGGCCTTGTGCATTGCTGAAAGGACCAAAGAAGAGCTGCGTCGAATCGATGGTGAACGTCGTGTCCGTCGCACCCGCTTGAACCGCGAAATTCAGGTTGATTTGATTCGGATTCGGCGGTCCCAATTCCGGTGAACCGGCTCCGACGTCGACGGATGCAGTCTCGAGCGTTGCGATCCAGAGATTGGTTGTCGCGTCGCGCAACTGGATCGGCTCATCAAGACTCCAGCTTCCCGGCTCGCCATCCCAGAAGCTTTGATACGTTCCTGTTCCATTCTGATTGGTTGCGACGATATTGAATGCAATATCTCCCGCAACCGACATCGCTGCCATGGACGAAACAAATGCGCCGCTTATCATTGCGCGCATTGCCGCCCGACGTACACATGTGTTCATAATCTTCATTCCTCCTCTCGGCATTGCGCCGATTTCCTTCACGATGAGATCCTCCAACTGATATTCGTACCGGACCTTGGTGTTCTTTGTCAATAGAGTTGTAGCGTCTTTCGCGCGTCTACAAGTATTTCCGGACACGAAAAATACGATGATTAACGATTGTTATCGTAACACTGGAGGCAAAAACTGTAGGCTTGACAGGGGACACCCATGAGCAGTGATCTGCTACGAAGCGAGCCTAGGCTGGGTGATTTTCCCCACTCTGATTGGCGAGCTGCAGATTGGCAAGATTGAGTTGCGGGTACACCGGAAACGCGTTCAGCAACGCCGCCACTCTTGCACGCATGGAGTCCGTCGTACCTTCGTTCAACGAAAAAGCGGCCTTGCTGGGCTCTCCGGTCGCCGTCTTCCCCGGCTCGCAGGCATGCAGCAGTTCGTGAATGATTGCAGCGATTTCCTGCATTTCCCCTGTTCCCATGCCCAGCGTTGTGACCGCCGGCGTGCCAAGTCGAAGACCGCTGGTGTACCACGCTCCGTTGGGGTCAAACGGAATGGAATTGCGATTCAGCGTCAGGCCGCAACTACGCAGGGCATTTTCAGCTTGTCGTCCGTTTAACCCATAGGGTCGCACATCAAGGAGAACGAGGTGGTTTTCCGTGGTTCCGGAAATCACCTTCGCACCCGCGGCACCGAAGGCTGTCGCAAGAGCTTTTGCATTCGCGGTGACATTCTGCGCATATTCCCGGAAAGACGGACGCAGTGCTTCGGTAAAGCAAATCGCTTTGGCCGCCATGACGTGCGGCAACGGACCGCCTTGTACCAAGGGGCACCCTTTGTCGACGAAGTCGGCAAACTCATTCTTGCAGAGAATCAGCCCACCGCGCGGTCCGCGCAACGTTTTGTGCGTCGTCGTTGTCACCACATCGGCGAACGGGACAGGATCGAATTCGCCGGTAAAGACTTTTCCAGCAACAAGTCCGGCAAAGTGCGCCATGTCGACCATAAGGACTGCGCCGACGTCATCCGCGATTGCGCGCATTTTCGCAAAATTGATTTTGCGCGGGTATGCGCTGTATCCCGCGAGCAACACCAGCGGGCGAACGGCGCGGGCCTGTTCGGCGAAGACCTCATAATTCAGCAGACCCGATTCACGATCCACGGTATACGCGTGAGACTCGAACATCTAGGCGGAAACATAGGCGCGCATCC
>JBFWWY010000523.1:0-2905 GCA_050245935.1 Phycisphaerae bacterium
GCATGCGCATGATGAAAGGTCTCGGCGACATGGGCGCGCTCGCCGGCGGCAAAGTTCCGAAGATGAAAAAGGGGACGACCAAATACAATCCGCGACGCGAAGAGCGCAAGAAAAAGCGCAAGCGGCGCCGCTGATGCGACGCAGTTTGCGCTGTCTGACCATAAGCAGGGCAATGGCCCCGCGCCCATGTTTCGTTTCCGAGCGCTCGGTCTAGTTGCTGGAATTCATCGGCTTCATATTGTTTTTCTTCACCCCGTCTTTGGCGACGCCCACCACGCCGAACGCCGCCCGCGCCCCGGCATCACCGGTCGGCTGCGTAAATTTGTCTTCATCAACGTGGACGACGACCGCGCGACCAAGAATGGAATGCGGTCCGTTCAACGCGGCAACCGGATCCGTATATTGAATCATCGCCACGCCGTTCTGGTTGGCCTCGATGTTTCCGAAATCTCCGGCGTGACGTTTGGTATCGTCGGTGTCGCCGTGCTGTTCGTGCGTGGGGTTGTAATGGCTTCCCGCTGACTCGCCTTTGGCCTGATCAGACAAATCGCCGAACTCATGCACGTGAAAGCCGTGCTTGCCGGGTTTCAGGCCCCGGACTTCGCCGGTTATCTTCAGTCCGCTTGCGGTTTGTTCGAAGTGGATGGTGCCGGTGCAACCGCTGTTTCCGACCGGCATCAGGACCGCGATCGCTTTCTCGACCTTTGTCGCGTGTTCGGCACGTGGTGTGTGCGGCTGCTGCGAATGGATGGCCGGCGGCTTTTTCTCATCGGACGAGTTCTGCGCCCAGCTCACGATTGCGGCGGCAGAGCCGACGACTGCGATAACGATGGTGCGTACGCGCATATAACGCATGACATTCCCCTTTGCACGAAAATGAGTACGTGGCGGCGAGTCGCTCCACGGAGAATACGACTTCGCGAACGCGGAGAATGCGGCCCTGCCCTGACGGCGGCCTGAAATGAACGTGAAAACGCTGTTGGAAGCGACGTTCTCGTCCGAAAAGATTGTTCGCACTCCCCAATTGCATTTTCGATTGAAATTATTGCGTGAAGCGCGCGCTCTCTCTATCGCACATCCCGGTGGGCCCCACCGCCCACACAGGAGAACGACGATGTTGCGATCGATGTACCGTATTTTCCGGACGCTTTCCGCCCGCGAAGTTTTTAAAGTAATCTCGCCGCGGCGTGGCTGGGTTCAGGCATGTTTACTTGTCAGTTGCGTGGGCACCGCCGCCTATGCATTGCCGCCGCGCCCGCCGATTGGCGGTGACGATGGCGGCGGCGTGATCATACCGGACGTTCCCGAAACGCCGACGCCGCCGAGTGCGCCGGGTTTTCCGCAGCGTGCTGATACGTCCTTACGGGTTCGTTTCACGGACAACTCGTTCGATGAAGACGGCTTTCGCATCCAGACCTTGCGCGGCGGCACCTGGCAGACGGTTGCCTCTTTGGGCGCACAGGGGGGCGGCCCGGTGGAGCGCGTGATCGGCGGTTTGCTCCCCGACACCCCCTACCGTTTCCGTATCGCAGCTTTCAACGAACACGGGACCGTATTCTCAAGCGAGCGCGTCGCTTATACGCGCGCTTCCGTTGATGAGCCGGTATGGCGGCTTCAACTCGGTGTCAAAGTCGGCAATATTGAAGACGCCAATATGGATGACTCGCTGAAGGTCTCACTCAATGCTGGCAGTTCGTTCGAAATCCCGTTCGGAAACGGCACCTGGCTGGATTACGGACGCGATGATTTCGAGCGGGGTTCCGATTTCATCTATGACCTGAATATTGACGCCATTTCTCAGCGCAGCGATATCACGCGAATCACGCTGGCGCATGCGGGCAGTGACGCAGTGTGCATCGAGAATATTCGCCTTTACGTCAACGGCGTCGAAGTGTTTGATCGAACATTCAATCAGAGCGGCGTATGCAAATGGCTCGATAACAACGATTCACACACGATTACCTATGATCAGCTCCGCACGCATCCGAAATGGCAGGCATACCAAACACCGTTCCCGCCGCTGACGATTCGCCGCGGGGAACTAGAGAGCCGTGTAGAGAGCATGATCGGCCACATGATTCACGATCAGGATGTCTACTGGGGCGATCGTGATGGACGCGCTTATGTCGAGGCATCGATGAAGGACGCATCGACGATGCACATGACACTCGATCTGAAGGCGGATGCAAATAATTTGCCCGACCCGGAAGTGGATATCAGTTTTGATCTCGCAATTGCCGTCGGATGCGATTCGGCCACCGACCAGGTTGTGCTCGCGGTGACAACCGAAAACTTCAATGCAAACGTCAGTCTCGGAATTCTGGGTTCGATCATCGACATTTTTACGCCGATCCCGGTGGGTCTGGGCTTGCCGTGCGAAGGTGGTTTGATGTCGTGTCTGGAACGCTACATCGAGCGGCAGATCGAATCGCGTTTTGAACCGATCTCTATCAACATCAGCGCCGATGCGCCGATCTGTGAACTCGGGTTCGAGCCGACGGTCGAAGTCGTACAAGGCGGCGACATCGTTCTCGGCTTCCGGCAGCCGTCCGGCGTGCCAATGGTATTCAATGGCGATCTGATTGCGAATCCGAATATTCCGATTCTGACACCTGTGATTACGTTCGCCGCGACGGACTTCGATGCTCCCGATGGCGGCAATGAGGGCGGCAACCTGCCATCCAACGGTCCGGACGAAACGCCGGAAGATGTCGGTGACGTCGTCAGCAACGATCCCGTGACCACGGAAGGATCCACGACGACCGATCCGACCTCTGACACGCCGACCACCGACACGGATGTGGACGCAAATGGAAACGACAACACAGATTCCGGCACCGACGTTGAGGATCCCGGCACGGAAGACGTCGACAATCAAAATCAGAATGAGGATGAGAATGCAAAT
>JBFWWY010000524.1:0-2885 GCA_050245935.1 Phycisphaerae bacterium
GCGGCGAGACGTTTGACGTGTTGTTTCAGACGTATCGATTTGATATTCAGTCCGCGCGGGTGTTTTACAATGCCGGCGGCACGCAGATCGTCAATGCGGTGTTTGACTACGACCGCGGGCCCTACGCCGTCTGGCGGGCCACGCTGCCGGCCACCGCGGCGACGAGCGCAAACTACTTCATTGAACTGACCGACGGCTCAGACGTCGACTTTCTCAGCGAATCCGGGATGAGTGACAACCCGCCGACCGACGGCGGCTTCAAGCTGAATTTCACGACGCTCAGTCATGCGCCGCTCGGTGCAACAGTCGGCACGAGCGGCGTCGTGTTCAAAGTCTGGTCGCCGACGCGGACGCAGGCGTTCGTACGCGGGCAATTCAACAACTGGACGCTCGACAATCCGATGACGCGCGTCGGGCAATACTTCATCGCGCATGTGCCCACCGCCCAGGCTGGACAGATGTACAAATATTTCTTCAACCCCGGCGGCGTGTGGAACTCCGATCCGCGCGCGCGGCGGCTGAACCCCACAGACAACCTCAACTCCATCATCATCGATCCGCTCGCCTATACGTGGGGTGACGCGGGTTACACAACGCCGAGTTTCGCGGAACTCTCGATCTACGAAATGCATGTCGGCACGTTTGCCGGTCGGAATGATCCGGCGGCATCCGGCAGCAACCCGGCGAAATTTCTCGACGTCGTGGCACACGTTGACCACCTTGTCGAGCTCGGCGTGAAGGCCGTCGAACTGACGCCTCCGACGGAGTTTCCGTTCGACTGGTCGGCGGGCTACAACCCGATCACGGCGTACGCGCCCGAATGGATCTACGGCACGCCGGATGACTTCCGCTTGATGATCGACACGCTGCATCAGAACGGCATCGCGGTGATTCTCGACATCGTCTGGAATCACTTTTCGCCGAGCGACAATTACCTGTGGAACTTCGACGGGACGCAGATTTACTTCGACAATCCGGCGGTGAATACGCCGTGGGGCGCGCAGGCGGACTTCGACAACCCCGAGGTGCGCTCGTATTTTCTCGACGCGATGCGAATGTGGTTTGAGGAATATCACATCGACGGTTTCCGTATGGACGCGACGGACTTCATGAATATGCCGCCGCAGGACGCGTCCGGCTGGTCGCTGATGCAGGACATGAACAACATCATGGACAACCGCTATACGGACAAGATCAACATCGCGGAACAGTTGCCCGACGATCCGTGGGTGACGCGTCCCACAGCGCTCGGTGGCGCAGGCTTTGATAGCCAGTGGTATGACTTTTACACCGATACACTGCGGCAGGAAATCTACGACGCGGGCTTCGGGGATCCGGAAGTCTGGCGGATCGCCTCGATTCTTAACGGCGGCGCGGAATACCTCAATAATCTGTTTGTGACGAACTACTTCGAACTGCACGACGAAGCGTGGCCCAGCAACGGCGGCCAACGCGCGGTGAAAAACATCGACACCACGTTTCCGCATGATGATCAGTATGCGAAAGGCCGCACGAAACTCGCGCAAGGCATTGTGCTGACGTCACCGGGCATTCCGACGATACTGTATGGCTCCGAATGGCTGGAAGACACGGGCTTCGGCGGCGGCGGGCCGGGCGGCGAAGATCGGCTGGACTGGTCGAAGAAAGATACGTATCGCGGGATATTCGATTATTACGCAACGCTGTACGCGATTCGCGATTCGAACGGTGCGCTGCGCAACAATGCCGGCATTCAGATGATCCATCTGAACGAAAGCGGCAACGTGATGGCATGGCAGCGATTCGACGCGAGCGGCAACGTGCTGCTGGTCATCGCGAATTTCAGCAACAACGATTACACGAATTATCAGATCGGCGTGCCGCTAGGCGGCGTCTGGTATGAGCTGGTCAACAGTCAGGCCGAAAATTTCGAAGGCTACGGGCCGGTCAACTGCGGGCCGATCCCGGCAGACGCAGGCGCGTACGACGGGCAAGGCCAGTCGATACGCGTAAATGTCGCGGCAATGGGGCTGATCGTGCTGCGTGCGAACGACGCGCCTGACTTGTTCCTCGACGCGGATCAGGATGAGTACAGCGACACATGTGACAATTGCCCGGACGTACCGAACCCCGGTCAGGAAGACAGCGACATGGACGGCGTCGGCGACGCGTGCAGCGATACGCTGCTGCTCGGCGACATGAACTGCGACGGCATCGTCTCCGTCTCCGACATCGGCGGATTCGTCCTCGCGCTCACAAACCCCGCGCAATACGCCATCGACTTCCCCACCTGCGACATCGACGCCGCAGATACAAACGAAGATGGCTCAATCAGTGTGTCGGATATTGGGGCGTTTGTTGCGCTTCTGACGGGGGCTTAATCAGCAGGTGCAACCGGAGTAAACACAGGCGGGTAAACCGCCGGTGGTTTCCTTCTCCCGCGCCACCTCGCGGGTGCCTGAAAGCGCGCGCTCGTTACTTCTCGTCCCACATTGCGATTGCTTCCTCATGCGTGCCGAAAACGAGGTTGCATGTTCGGCCGTTGCAGGCGTCGAGCACGCCCCATTCGATCCACGGATTCTGCGATGCGTTGCAGTCGAGCGACGTAATGGTCAATACGCTGCCTGTTTTGTACGCAAGGTGCAGCCACGTGCCGGATTCCGAGCGTCCGCCGAGACAGGCCGTCTCGCATTCGGTCCCGGTGCAGTCCGCCGTCGGGCTCACGCCGCCCAACGTCGGATGATTCAGCCAGTTCGGCACATCGATCTCGATGCGAGAACGGCCCTCATATCGCTGACTGACTTCGATCGTCGGCATCGGTGCGAACGTCACCGTCACTTCCTGGTCGCTGTGCATCGTCACGGCACCGACACCGTTTTCGGGATCGCTGTCGAAGGCGCCGTCCC
>JBFWWY010000525.1:0-2882 GCA_050245935.1 Phycisphaerae bacterium
ATGGTGTCATTGACGAATGAGAACCATCATTGTGATCCACAAGATATTTCGCGTGCCAGATTTTTGCGAGATTCGACATGGATTCCGAATCAAAAAACGCATTCGCTTTTTCCTGGAGTGGATTTCGTGTAAAGCGGCCATGCCATCACGCTAGTGGCAGTTTCATAATGGTGGATCGTGGCGCTTTCCGGCAATTTGCCCGCATTCTTCGCACTTCGCTTCATCAGAAAGCTACGCCGCAAGCGGGCCGGGTGTTGTCGGCGATGCCGATATGATTTGACGGGGAATGTAACTGGTGTTTGTTCGGAGTGCGGGGAGATTGCTGTGTCTGCTGATTAGAACGAGGAAGTTGGTGCGTTAGCGTCGCGAAAATGATTTCGGGCTCTTCAGATTTGCATGCGCGACGCGAACACACCCTACAAAATCGCATTCAGTCCCCCACCCCGCGCCGCGATGTCATTATCGTTGGCGACCAGATTCGCCGGCGCGGCAACCCCGATGAATCGGGACAGGTGGGATGGGGCATCCGCCCCGGCTTCGATTACATTTTCGTGGATTTGGTTTGCAACTGAGCTAGCGGCGTCCGGCACGGAGGCACGGACGCAGCGATACGATGCGTCGCGCGGTAGCGTAGGTGCTATCGTGGAGCACTGTCATGCTGCGTACAGCAAGTCAGTGGCACCGCAAATATGATTTGAGTTGCGGGGCAGTAAGGGCGTCTTGTCCTTACGAGAGAATAATCATGCATTCGCTTCGTAACATCTGGGAACGCAAACAAGGGCCGATCGCGGCGCTGGCAATCGTGGCGATTGTCGTGCATCTGCTGTTGCGATTCGGTTGGGACCTTTCGCCGCCGGTCATCGACTACCCGCTCTACGTGGCGCTCGCGCTCGGCGGGCTTCCGCTCGTGTTTGATTTGCTGGGCAATCTGCTGCGGCGCGAATTCGGCTCGGACTTGCTCGCGGGTATCTCTATCGTGACGGCGATCCTGCTCGGCGAATATCTTGCGGGGACGCTTGTCGTGCTCATGCTGTCCGGCGGCGAAACGATCGAGGCGTATGCGGTGCAGCGCGCGTCATCGGCATTGTCCGCACTCGCCAATCGCATGCCGTCCACCGCGCACCGCCGCACGGACGGCGCAATGGAGGAAGTCGCGCTCGCGGATATCGAAGTCGGCGACGAACTGATGGTCTTGCCCCACGAAATCTGCCCTGTCGACGGCACCGTCCTCGAAGGCCACAGCGTGATGGATGAGTCGTATCTCACCGGCGAGCCGTACAAGATGTCAAAGGCGGCGGGGTCGTCCGTCTTGTCCGGCTCGATCAACGGCGAATCCGCGCTCGCGATCCGCGCGGACAAGCGCGCCGTCGATTCGCGCTACGCGAAGATCATGGAAGTGATGCGGGAATCCGAGCAGCGGCGGCCGCGCATTCGCCGCCTCGGCGATCAGCTCGGCGCGATCTACACGCCGATCGCGCTGGTCATCGCAATCGCCGCGTGGTACTTCAGCGGGTCGGCAGTGCGGTTTCTCGCGGTGCTTGTCGTCGCGACGCCGTGCCCGCTGCTGATCGGGATTCCCGTCGCGGTGATCGGGTCGATTTCGCTCGCCGCGCGGATGGGCATCATCGTCCGCAACCCTGCTGTGCTGGAGCAGATCGCAAAATGCCGCACGGCGATCTTCGACAAGACCGGCACGCTGACGTACGGCCGGCCCAAGCTCACGCGTCAAACCGTGGCGGACGGCTTCAACGCGAACGACGTCCTCGCACTCGTCGCGAGCCTTGAGCGCTATTCCAAGCATCCGCTCGCGGCGGCGGTGGTCGACGCGGCCCGGCAGCAGAACGCGATGTGGTACGAAGTCGATTCATTGAGCGAGCCGGCAGGGCGCGGCTTGCGCGGACGCGTGAAAGGCCGCGAGATCGAAGTCACGGGGCGCGGCAAAGTCGCACCGGCGTTGCGACCAGCGCTCCAGGCGCTCGGTGCCACCCAAGGCGGATTGGAATGCGTCGTGCTGATCGACGGGCGCGTGGCGGCGGTGTACGGCTTTCGCGACGAGCCGCGCCGCGAAGGCGCCGCGTTCATCCATCATCTCGGCCCGAAGCACGCACTCGATCGCGTGCTGCTCGTCTCCGGCGATCGCGAAGCAGAGGTCAGCTATCTCGCCGAACGCGTCGGCATTACCGACGTTCGCGCCGAGCAGAGCCCGGAACAGAAAGTCGCGATTGTGCGCGAAGAAGAGGAGCGCGCTCCGACGATATTCATCGGCGACGGCATCAACGACGCGCCTGCGCTGGTCGCAGCGACCGTCGGCGTCGCACTCGGTCAACACAGCGATGTGACAACAGAAGCCGCCGACACGGTCATCCTCGACAGTTCGCTGCAGCGAGTGGACGAATTTTTTCACATCAGCAACCGCATGCGCAGCATCGCGCTGCAAAGCGCCGTCGGCGGCATGCTGCTGAGTATCGTCGGCATGGGCTTCGCGGCGGCGGGCTACCTTCCGCCGGTCGCGGGCGCGATCATGCAGGAAATCATCGACGTGGCAGCGGTGATGAACGCCCTCCGCGCGGCGTTTCGACCGAAGTCGTTGACGGATTTTTAGTTGGCCCTTCGCACGTAGCGGTCGTGCCTCCGTGCCGACCGTTGCACGCCAGAATTTGTAGGGTGTGTTGGTGTCGCATCAGTGAAACAAGAATTCTTCGAACCGTCGAAGTCACGCCCACGCAACATCTTCGCCGAAGGCTGCTAATCTGTGATCCACGCAAGCTGGTCAAGAGGATCGGAGAAGAACAGACCAATTGAAACACCCCAGGTCACAGACCAGAAAATAAAGGTTTTGAAGACTTCACGTTGAAATCCCTGCTCCAGTCTAGGCTTTGGTC
>JBFWWY010000526.1:0-2881 GCA_050245935.1 Phycisphaerae bacterium
TCAGCGCGTTCCAGCCATTCACGTGCCTCGTCCAGTTGATCCTGCTCCAACAGGGCACCGCCTAATCCGACCATCGCGTCGGGGTAGGTCCAGTGCCACGCATGATGCTTTTCACGAATCGCGAGCACTTCCCGATACATTTCTTCCGCGGCTTTTGCGTCCCCACGCGACAACTTGACGTCCGCCAGCATCCCCATGGGACCCGCCAAGTCCTTCTCATCCAGTGGTTCCGTTTTTCGGATCAGCTCGATGGCTTCCAGGAACGCTTCCGTTGCACCCTCAAGATCGCAGAGGCCGTATCGAATCGAACCCACATCAACCAATGCCGAGTTGATCACCGGGTGTGGAGCCGGCAGCGCGGCGGACAATACGCGAAGCGATTTTTCCTGCGCTTCGAGTGCTTCGGGCAGCCGCCGCATCATTTCCAGGCCGCTCGCGATCAGGTCGTAGGTCCGCCCGATGTCCGGGTGATTCTCGCCGAGCAGGGCAATCTGCATTTTTAAGGCGTCTTGAAGGATGGCATCTGCCTCAAATATCTGCTGCTGTGCCTGCAGCACAACGCCGAGCATTGTCATCGCACGCGCCGTATCGCGGTGCGGCTCCTTGTGGATCGCGAGGTGGATGTCCAGCGATTCGCGGAGATGCTTTTCCGCCGTCACATAATCGCCGGTCGAATGTGCCAGCGCGCCCACATTGTTGATCAGGCTCGCCATGGACGGGTGATTGTGAGGCATGAACTCTCGCTGCATCGCGAGCGCGCGACTCGTAAAGGACATGGCGCCCTCGAGGTCCCCGCGCTGAAAGCGCGCCGCACCCAGATTTTGAAGAGTTCCCGCGATGTTCGTATGAACCGGGCCGTACTGCCTTTCCCAGATCGCCATCGAGTGCTTGAAATTCTCTTCCGCCTCGTCGATGCGGTTTAACTCCATCAACATATGCCCGAAATCCGTATAAACAGTTCCCCACTGTTTCCCGGAGGTGTTGTCTTCCAATTGCTCAAAAATTTCGATGGCACGGCGGAATTCACTTTCCGCTTCGGCGAAGCGCGCTTGCGCATGATATGCGGACGCGAGATACGAATGGGCCCGCGCTGTCGCCGCCGAATTCGGCCCGGCATACTCCTTGCGGAGCGCGAGCGCTTCCTGATAAAGCGCGGTCGATTCCGTGCGGTTTTCAATATAGTGATACAGGGATGCCAATTCGCACATCGATTCAGACAACTGCGGATCATCCACGCGCAGGTGGGCGCGCCGAAGTGCCAGCGCGCTTTCCAGATGCGGCCGTGCTTCATCGTATAGCGCGATGGTGGTGTACGCGGCACCAACGGTGTCGTGCAGCGCGGCTCGAACCAGCGGCTGATCCTCGAAATCATGCTCGATCCGCGCGGCCGCAGCGTCGAGCACCGAGCGCATCGTTACGTCATGCTTCTGGCCGGTGCTGGTGCCCGCCTCTCCCAGCATGTTCTGCATAAAGTCCAGCACCGCATCCGATTCGGCCCGCGCCGCCCGTGCGGTGTCGCGCTGCCGATTTGCAATTTCTGTCTGCTGCTCGGCCCGCGACCGCTCTCTCACTTGCCCGGCGTAAAGCGCGGACGAGACGATGGCTGCCGATGTCATCAGGAGAAAAAACGCGACCGCGACGCCGACGGTGATGCGGTGCCGCGCGATGAGCTTGCGCACGAGATAAAGCCCGCTGTCGCGGCGCGCCTCCACCGGCTCATTCGCCAGAAATCGCTTCAGGTCGTCGCGCAGTTCCCCCGCCGACTGGTAGCGCCGCTCCCGTTCTTTCGCGAGGGCCTTCAGGACGATGGTCTCCAGATCGGTCGGTATCTGCCGGTTGCGGCTTTGCGGCGAGGCCGGCGGTGCACTGCGAATGCGCGAAATGACTTCGTCGATCGGCCCGCGCACGTCGTATGGGAACGCGCCCGTCGTCAGTTGATACAGCAGCACGCCTATGGAATAAACGTCCGTGCGTACGTCCAGATCGATTTCGCCGCTCGCTTGCTCGGGGCTGGCCCAGGGCACCGATCCGACAAATTGTCCCTGCGCGGTCATCGTGTAGGCATTGTTGACGTTGAGTGTTTTGTCCGCTTCTTCTTCGAAGTCGATGAGCTTGGCCAGTCCGAAGTCGAGCACTTGCGGGCGGCCGTCTTTATCCACCCGGATATTGCTCGGCTTCAGATCGCGATGAATCACGCCGCGCAGATGTGCCGCGTTCACCGCGTCGCAGATCGGGACGAAAGCGCTGACAATGTCGTGCAGGCGGGTCGCGGCCGGGTAGGTCGCTGTGTCAAAATGCAGATCGAGCGGCGCACCGTCGATGAAGTCCATCGCAAAATACAGGCTGCCGCCCGGGGCGACGCCGCTGTCGTGCACCGTAACAATGTGGGGATGGCGCAGCGACGCGAGAATCTGCACCTCGCGTTCGAACCGCGCCAGTTCGCTGCCGCCGGCGAACGACCCGCCGTAGAGCACTTTGATTGCGACTTCGCGCTTGGTCGCGAGATGCAGTGCACGATGTACAACCCCCTGCCCGCCACGATGAATCTCGCCGCGCAGTTCGTAACCGGGGAACTTCTCGCGCGGTATTTCGATCGCGCCGTTGTCACCGAAAACCGATGAGCCGCTCGCGACGGTGTCCTGATGCAGCCGTGCGCGGCGCCGGGCGCGCTCGATCGTTTTCAACGTGCCGAGTTCGGACTCGAGCTCGGGCATCAGCTCCGGATGCGATTGAAGAATCTGATCATCCGAAACGGCTTCACCTGCGAGCCGTCGATCAACGTAAAAATCGAGCAATTGCTGGATTTCGACAAGTTTCTGTTCGAGGGGCGAATCGCTCGTGGTTTCTTTCATAACGACATCGCGTAGGAAGAACTGAAATC
>JBFWWY010000527.1:0-2871 GCA_050245935.1 Phycisphaerae bacterium
GGAATCGCGTACAGCCACGGAAACGTGGGACGCTTCGGATGTCTTGCGTCGTCGCTCATCATCGCCGGCGATCATACCGCAAAACGACCGGGACACTTATTGGCTCGCAGCCGCCCGCATACGAATTCCGCAGTTCCATGTCTTGATGCATAATCCGCACAGACCAACACTTATAAACATCCCGTCGCAGCAACTCGACAAGCGGAGCGCATTACGGCCAGCAACTACTTGACGATGATGCGCATAATTCGGTGCCGCGGGTCAACTCTGCGCGCGGTCCAGAATGCGAAACGAAGTTTCGTCATCACCATTCAACCGGGAGACCTTAGCGATCTCGCAACGGATGATGAAACGGTGATCGCAACGAATGTTCGCTTTGCAGGTCGAACGCCCGCGTTTCTGACGAACAACACGGTGCTGTTCGCCACCATTGGTTCCACCGGCGACACGCGCGTATCGCGGTATGACCTGACTACCGGCGTCACCACCGTCATCGTCGACGCCGTTTCGGGATTCGTCACAGGCGCATCAGACGACTTTTTTATCACTGAAGAAGACGTTTTCACCAACGACGACGCCACGCGTCGGATTGCGATCCGTCGCTACGACGACGAAGCCAACAACAAGAAACTCGCGGAGTTTCGCGCCGACGGACTCGCCGGGCAGTCGCGTATCATCGGCGACCGCGCCATCTGGGTGAATCGTGAGCGAAAAATCATCATCGCCCCGCTCGCCGGCGGCGACCGCACGAGCATCAAGCCGTTCTGAAACGATGCGTCGTCCGGCCCCCGTGCCGGACGTTTTTAGCCGCCTACGGAAGCGTCCTGACGTAGCTGGCCACCAACCGTAGCGTCCGGCCCCCGTGCCGGACGTAGCTGGCGCGCAACACGCGCAAGTTCTTGCAACCTCCGTCAACGCCGGTACCCACCCCCGCACGCGTCCAACAATTCGCACCGCGCGTGTCGAAATCGATCTCACCGCGTCACATCCCACCCGCGCGGAAACTCCGTCTGCGCCTGAATGACTTCCGGTCGCTTCCCGCTGCGAAAAATAACCCCCGACCACCGCAGCCGGTCAAAATCGCGCGTCCGCCGCGCTTGCATCAGGCACAGATCGAGATCGCGCGTCAACATCCCTTCAAAATACTCGCGCCCCGACACCCGAATTGCGACGGGATGATCCCAATCGATCAGGTCATCGCCGATCCAAATCACCGCACTCCGCAACTTCTTTCGCCGAATGTCAACCGTCTGGCCCTCCACTGTCGCCTCTAAATTTCCCAGCCGCGCGCGGATCGCGCGGTGATAAGCATCCAACGCCGATTCATCTTTTCGAGGCTGAACGGTGAACGGTTTTTCATCCCAGTGATTGCCCGTCCAATCCTCACCCTTAATCCAATACGCCGATGCCTGATACGGCCACCGAAATGTTTTCTGCAACGTTTTGGGATCATGCACGCGTTCGTGCTTCAACCATCGATCCAAGATTTCCGGCGGGGGCACAATATTGTCATGCCCCCGCTCCGGATATTCGTAACACGTCACCGGCAGCTTCAGCGCCTCCACCCGATCGCGCAGCAACCGGCTCACGCCGGCAATTCCGCCTTCCGGACTCGCAAGACCGCTATGTCCGCCGTCATCATGCGCCCCCCACACGTGGTAAACCGGCAAGTGCTGGATATTCGGCAGAAACGGCTCCCAAAGTTGATCCACACCCATCAAGTTGAATGTGCCCGCCAGCGACAGCACACTCGCAAACTCATCGGCGTGCAGTATCGCCAGGGTCCATGCCGTATGCCCTCCGCGCGAATAACCCGCGCAGTAAATGCGATCACTGTCGAGGTGAAGCCGCTTCCGCGCTTCGCTGAGGACGCGCAGATGCTCATCCGAAGGATCGCCAGCCGAGTGAATCACGACTTGCTCATAATCATTTGGAGCGACAACAACAAACTGCTCGATGCGCTCGCCGAGCAGTCGTTCGAAATATTGAATGATTGACTTCGCGTTCCCGCCGGTCCCGTGCAGCGCATAGATCATCGGCCATGCCGTCGCGGCATCGTAATTCGCCGGAATTCGAGCGGAAACAGTTCGGCTTTCCCCGTGTTCGAGCGGCACCGAAAATTCATCAATGCCCCCGGTCGCGTCCGGCGCTTCGAAAACGCGGGCGCGGTGCAGCAGCGCGCTCAAGTTTTTGGGATCGTAGGCCGGATCGGCTTCAATTCGCGCGATGATTTCGCCGCGGGTATTCAGAGAATTGGAGCTGAAATAACGCTCGATATCGTCGATGATCTCGCCTTCGCCGCCGACGCCAATTGCAGCGCACACCGCGCCAACAAGGAGCGCAACAACGAGCAGGCTTCTAACAGTCAGTATTTTTCCTGTGTTCCGTTCTCCCGGCGCCGTCGATGAACTACCCATGACGCACCCTCCCCAGTCCCGCAGGGACGAAATGTCTTAGCAGGGGGCGTCAGCCCCTGGATTGCGCAGCGCAAAAAGAAAGCCCCGGAAGGGGCGGCACAACAACGGTAACCTTCACGGCGACTCGCTCGCCTACCAAGCGCATTGCCGGCGAGTAAACACTTTGCTACTCATTCATCTGCAGCGACGCCAACCCCGTCGGCACGTCGTCGACAAAATCGAAAATCCCGTCCAGCCCGGTCACGAGAAACACGCCCCACACTTGTGTGCTGACGCCGCACAATTTGAGTTTACGCTGATTGCTGATCTGAACTGTCTTTCGCAGCTTCAGAATCTTCGCGATATTCGACGAATTCAGGAACCGGACTTCCCCGAGATTGAGCAACACATCAAACTGCGGCGATTCCGCACACTGCTCGATCAGCGCATCGATATCATCCGTGAACTGCGGATC
>JBFWWY010000528.1:0-2858 GCA_050245935.1 Phycisphaerae bacterium
ATCGTAATGACACGTCGGAAATCGGTCAAGCGACCCTGAAGCCGCTGCGAACCGGCACTTTTCGCCGGTTTTTCGAAACGAATTTTCGGCAGAATCATTATGTTCGGGACGCAATTCCATCGGCTTTTTCTGTCCGCGACGTTGAGAAACTTCGCGCCGATGCAGCGGCGATTTCCAACAAGAAACGCGAGCCGCATTCCCGGAAATGCGGCTCGCGCTCGATTGCTCGCAATTGTTGTCGCCGCGTCTTGAAAGGCCGCAACGAATGCGACGGCATTCTTCAAAACGGCATTCTGCAATCAGTCGGCCGCAACCGGATCCTTGTCGGCATGCGGCAGCACGTCGGGAATCACGCGCACCGGCGTCGTCATTTTGAGCGGAACCTTGATGCCGGTGTCGAAGGCCAGCTCCACGAAGTAGGCTGTCCACCCTTCGGCCGGCTTCTCGACCTTTCCGATCCAGGTGCCGTCCGCTTCGGGTTTGAGCGCCGTGCTCTTGTAGATCTTGCCGACCGATTCCACGCGGAAGTCGCGCGCCTTCGGATTCGTAGCCTGCCAGAGCGTGACCTGCTTCGGAGCCGTCTTCGATTTCACGCGGATCGCTCCGTCCCCTTCCATCGACCATTCGAATTCGGGACGCGGCTTGCCGTTGATGATCAGTTCGTAGAACGCGACGATGCTCTCGAGCGCGTCCGTTCCGCCGAGGCTGTGGTCGGCGTTCGGCACGTAACGGAGATACTTCTCCCCCTGAAGTTCGTCGAAGTAGAACTGCGATGAATCGGGAAGGAAGAACTGGTCGCCGGTCGCGTTCACGATGAACTTCGGGAGGGTCAGCCGGTTCTTGTACGAGATCGGATCTTCGATTGCGTACAGGTCGACGAGCTTCGGGTCATTCATCCGCTGCATGATGCGGTGGTCCACATATTCGCTGACCGCCGGGGCCCAGAAGCCGTACGCGGCGAAGTGATGACGCATCGAGACATTGACGTTGAGGACGTCGATTACGAGCGGAATGATCGCCGCAACCCGCTTGTCGGTCGCGCCGGTCAGCCAGGTCGTCCAGCCGCGCTTCGAACCGCCGGCGACGACGAATTTCTCGATCTCGATGCCCCCCCCCTGCTCACTCTTCAGCAGCTCCTGGACGCAATCCATCGCGCGGTGAGCGCTCTTGACCATCGGGAGACGCGCAGGCCAGGTGTCATCGCCGGTCTTGAGGTACTGGTCCCAGGTGTAGCCGATGAGGTCGTCTTCAACGCGTTTGACGTTGTCGCCGTGGAAAATGAGAGGCTGGTTGGGGACCATCTTGAGTTCCGCCACGACGGTATTGGTAGCGCGTGCAATCTGAACGACTTTGTCATCGGGAGTCGCCGGGGGATTCTTGCCGTTGGCGCCGCCGGCAATGAACAGAAATCCGGTCTTGGAAGCGGGTTTGTCCGGCTTGATGACCGTCAGCCAGTGCTGCCACACCGTCTGGTTGACGTCCTTCGTCGTTCGCCACGTCTGCGACTTGAGATCGACGACGAAAATCGTCGCCCCTTTTGCAGGTACGGTTTTGACCACCTTCCACTCGTAGGTTGCGTCAGGCTTTGCCAGATAGCGATCGAGAGATGTCTCTTCCGCAGCCACCGAAACCGGTTTCGCCGCGAACAGCGAAAGCAGCATCAGGACCGGAAGAACGAACGATGCGGAGCGCCGGCAAATCATGAAGCACCTCAAATAGGGTTGTACCGAAGCATGGGAACGGAAGTGAATGAACGTGGAGCAGGCATCCTGATCAAAGACCAGAATTCGCCGTGCGATGCGGCCCTGGCCGTCGCGCCTTGCCACGAGCCTCTACGATACCCGAACGAATCGGCAGCCACAACGAATTGGAAGTCGGCCGGGAGGTGCTTTCGAGCATGATTTTCCGCGATTCTGCACGTCCGGCGCTCAGTTCCCGCTGAGGTCGGGTTCAGGTTGTCCCCTGCGGACTCTCGATGCCCGTCGTCCGCGATTTGAGACGATCCAGCAGTGACTCGACGAGACCGGGAGACTGACCGGCGACATCGTTGACCTCCCAGATATCCTCCGGTTTGAGAAAGAGCTGGGCCGCGGGGGCGTCGGCGAGCATCGGTTCGTTCACCGGTTTCGGTGACTCGGAATGGACGAGGTAGTATTCCCGCGTCCGAATCGCCGTTGCACCGGGAGCACTCAGCACGATTTCGCTTCGCAGTTCCAGCTTCTCGTTGCGAACAAGCGGAAGAAGGCTTTGCCCATTGCCACTTGGTTTTTCATTCGTGATGCCGAACCATTCCGCTATCGTCGGAACAAGGTCGTCCGTCTGGACGAGTGCTTGCCGGCGGCTGCCGATGTCCGACCTCGAGGGGGACACGTCCCACACGAAAAGCGGGGTGTGCACGATGTCGTCGGCGAGTTGTTTCCCATCCGCGTCAAGCGCCGTGACGTCATCCAATGCTTCGCCGCGCGCCGCCGCAACGATTATGAGAAGAGGCTTATCTTCAGGCAGCTGATCGACAGCGTCGATGATCCGGCCGAGTTCGCGATCGAGATAAGTGACATACCCCCCGTAGAGTGACCGGATGATCCGCCGGTCAGCCGGCGAAAGTGCGATCCGCTCTTCGGTGGAGCGGGGAAACGTCGCGTGCTCACTCAGGAACCGGCGAAACTCCTCGCGAGAGAAATCGACCAGCGGCTCATCGTCTTCGCGTTTCGCTTCGTCCGATTCCTCGTCATCCTCGTCCATCCCGATCTCTTCAAAGTCGATCTCTTCGACTTCGGCATGCTCTTCTGCATTCTCTGCGTCATCGACAACGGTTCCCTCCTCGTCGTCGACTAGCTCGAGATAGAGCGTGGCGTAGT
>JBFWWY010000529.1:0-2856 GCA_050245935.1 Phycisphaerae bacterium
GCAGGAATTCGACGACTTCAAGCACAATCCCGACTACACCAGCCACATCGTCCACCTTCCGCAGCTCACTTCCATGTGGGAGGAGCGCGAGTTCACCGGCCATCAATGGGCGATGTCGATCGACTTGTCCAAATGCAATGGCTGCAGCGCCTGCATCACCGCGTGTCAGGCGGAGAACAACATCCCCGTCGTCGGCAAAGCGGAAGTCGAAATGGGCCGCGAGATGCACTGGATGCGTATCGACCGGTACTTCCGCGGCGATCCCGACGATCCCGATGTGCTGCATCAGCCCGTGCTTTGCCAGCATTGCGAGCTGGCACCCTGCGAGAGCGTGTGCCCCGTCGCAGCGACAGTGCACGACAGCGAAGGCCTTAACGTCATGGTCTACAACCGCTGCATCGGCACGCGCTACTGCTCGAACAACTGCCCGTACAAGGTCCGTCGCTTTAACTGGTTCTATAACCACCACGGGCCATACCACCCCCGTTCGAAGGCAACGGGAACCATCGGCGAACCAAGCGGCGACGCCAAGATCGGCATGCTCACCTGGAACAAGCCGGGCTTCTTGCCGCAGCAGCATACGAACGCGATTGAGAAGATGGTGTTCAATCCCGAAGTTACGGTGCGCAGCCGCGGCGTCATGGAAAAATGCACGTTCTGCTACCAGCGGATCGCGCAGGCCAAGATCACCGCGAAGAACGAGTGGACGCTCGCCGATCCCGACAAGCGGCCCGCGCATTACCAGATTCCCGATGGCACCATCATCACGGCTTGCCAGCAGGCCTGCCCGACCGACGCGATCGTCTTCGGCGACCTTGCCGACCCCGAAAGCAAGGTCAGCAAACACCAGAAAATGCCGCGCGCCTATGCGATGTTGGCCCAGCTCAATGTGAAGCCGCGCGTGAAGTACCTGACGAAAATGACCAACGCCGGCGAGTTCGCGAAATTCGCGCCGATCGATACGCACGGCGCAGGACACGGCAGCGGCTACGAAGCGCCGGCCCATTCGGACCAAGGTGGTGCCCATCCTGAGCCGGACCATACGAATCACGGAAACGAATCGAATCAGCACTAATCGGACGGAAGAATGGCGACGATACCCGCAGAAATTGACAATACGTTCGAGAACCCGCGACAGCGCGCGCCGCTCGTCGTCGGCGGACACGACCTCCGGTCCCTGACCGAGCAGGTCTCGTACGTCGCCGAAGCCCGCCGCGCGCCAACCGTGTGGTACGTCATGTTCGCGATCTCCGTCGCGATTCTCGGCGCACTCGGCGCGATGATCGCGTACCTGATCTTCACCGGCGTCGGCGTCTGGGGTGTGAACACCCCGGTCGCGTGGGGCTTTGCGATTATCAACTTCGTTTTCTGGGTCGGTATCGGTCACGCGGGTACGCTGATTTCCGCGATTCTGTTCCTTTTCCGCCAGCATTGGCGCACCGCGATTAACCGCTTCGCGGAAGCGATGACGATTTTTGCGGTTATCTGCGCCGGCATGTTCCCCGGTATTCACGTCGGGCGCGCCTGGCTTGCGTATTGGCTCTTTCCGATCCCGAACCAGATGGGCATGTGGCCGCAGTTCCGCAGCCCGCTGTTGTGGGACGTGTTCGCGGTCGGCACCTATTTCACCGTTTCGCTGCTGTTTTGGTACGTCGGCCTGATCCCCGACCTTGCGACATTCCGCGATCGCGCGACCACCAAAATCAAACGCTTCGCATACGGCCTCTTCGCGCTGGGCTGGAACGGCTCGACGCGGCACTGGCATCGTTACGAGCGCGCGTATCTCATTCTGGCAGCCCTTGCCACGCCGCTGGTGCTCTCGGTGCACTCGGTCGTTTCGTTTGACTTCGCGGTCTCCCAGCTTCCCGGCTGGCACACAACGATTCTGCCGCCGTACTTTGTTGCAGGTGCGATTTTCTCGGGCTTCGGCATGGTCGTGACGCTCGCGGTTCCCGCGCGAGAGTTGTTCGGTCTCAAGGACATCATCACGATGCGCCACCTCGAGAACATGAACAAAATCATCCTCGCGACCGGATCGATTGTCGGCTACGCGTACAGCATGGAATTCTTCATCGCGTGGTACAGCGGCGTGGAGTTTGAGAAATTTACGTTCATCAGCCGCGCGACCGGCCCCTATGCCGTCGCCTACTGGACCATGTTCATCTGCAACGCGTTTATTCCGCAGATCTTCTGGTTTAAGAAAGCGCGCACGAGCATTCCGATCATGTTTATCGTGAGCATCTTCGTGAACATCGGCATGTGGTTCGAGCGCTACGTGATCGTCGTCACGTCGCTCTCGACAGACTTCCTGCCGTCGAGCTGGCATCCGTATCGTCCGACGTGGGTCGACATCGGCATGCTCATCGGCAGCTTCGGTTTGTTTTTCACGTTCTTCCTCTTGTTCTGTCGCTATCTGCCGATCGTTGCGATCGCTGAGGTAAAGGCAGTGATGCCCAAGAAAGAGCAGCAGGCTGCGGGAGGTCACGCATGAGCACGATCTCCGCCCCGCGCCCGCATGACGCCGCCCACGCCGCCAAAGCGTCGGACACGCCCGCAAAGCTCGCGGGTTACCTGGTCGAGTTCGATCAGGCCGAACCGCTCTACGGGGTCGCGGAAACGATGCGCGAATCCGGCTTTACCCGCTGGGATATCCACACGCCGTACCCGGTCCACGGGCTCGACAAAGCGATGGGCGTCAAGCCGACGATTCTGCCGAAGCTCATTTTCTGCGGCGGTCTGACCGGCTGTCTGCTCGGGCTGTTTCTGACGTGCTACACCAACGGCGTCGAATTGCTCGGCGAAAACGCGCTGCCGCTGCCGTTTGCGCAATTCTCCGGCTATCAGTTTGAGATCAGC
>JBFWWY010000530.1:0-2839 GCA_050245935.1 Phycisphaerae bacterium
GCAATGTCGGTGTGAGATCGCTGATGAGCGCGTTTCATCTCTCGCGCGCTTCCAATTACCGGCTGTTCAAACCCAGCGGAGGAGTTCATCGTTTCATTCGCGAACAACGACTTCGCGCCATTCGTCGCGAACTTGTTGGCGGTGATGAGCAGTGTTCTCGTATTGCGCACCGATGGGGCTTCGACGATACCCAACATTTTTACCGCACATTCAAGAGCTACTTTGGTTGCACGCCGACCGATGCCAGGCAGGCCGCCGCCGGTAAACACCCGCTGATCCCCCTCGCTGATCAGAAAGTTCATCCACTCGCGCGACGCTTTTATGGCTGGCTCGATCCGGCTGAGTGAACGGGCGGGTGGCACGGCCAACGGTACCCCGTTGTCCGTGTTGCAATGACGCGCATTCCTGAGGTTTACACGGTCAAGCGGAGTACAGCTTGACCGTGCCACCCAATTCTCAATAGCGAATTCGTGTTTCGATCCACTCTACTCGCTACGAAGCCGTGTCATCATCCGACGAATCATCGTCATCTGCATCATTCGAATCATCGGAATTGTCGTCGCCTTCATCGTCCATGTGCACATCGCGAATCCGTTCGAGAATGTCGAGTTGCTCCTGCGTGAGCAGCGCGAGGAAATCTTCGCGGGCGGCTTGATGCAATGCGCGAACATCCATGCGAAGCTGTTGCCGAATATCCCGAATCGCTGCGATCTGATCGTCCGTCAGGTCCAGCATGCGCAGGATGCGGATGAATACATGCGGGCGATGCGGATGACGATGCCGCGCGGTCGCGCGATTATCGTCCCTGCCATCGTCGGCGGAATCGGCGTTTTCGTCGTCGCCAGAATAACTGTCGAGTTCCGCAAGCTGGTCCTCGGTGAGCACAGCGCGAATGTCTACGCGCGCCTGCCGTCGCAAAGCACGAATATCCGAATGCAGCATGTCAAAAATATCGCGCGTCGCGGCGACTTGGTCGTCAGTAAGGTCGAGCAAACGAACGAGCCGCCGACCGAAATGATGTCCGAAGGGGCCGCCGAAGAAATCGGCACCCACGAATGCGTCGCCCCCGTGCCGCCGGCCGATCACCTCTTGGACCGCAAGTTCGAACGACACCCCGTCCAATTCCCCGCTGTCAAAGGCCTCCTGCAGTTCGTCGATCGCCGACGCGATCTCGTCGCCGAGAAGTACGGCGTCAGCCTCCGCTGTGCTGCCGTCAATCCGGGCCGCGAAATCCTCAAAACCTGCGACAACGTCTTCAGCGGTGACCTGATTGAGCAGATCCACCGCCTGGGGCAAAACGGTGTTCAGATCGGAGGTGGTGGTGGGGCAGCCCGCAATGGAAATGCCCCCCAAAATCGCCATCCAGCCGACCGCGTGTGCTCGTCTCGTGGGTGTTCGCATCAGTCGCTCCTCTCAGAAAAATCGTGAAAGTTACGGCCGGATAAACGCACCGCCTCCGCACTTATTGCGGAGTTTTTCCGGCGAAAAACACATTTCATGCAGCGGGAGCGGTGGCGGGGCGCTTCTCGTGGCGCGTTGCTCCAGCAAAAGTTCAAGAATTTGCAACGCGCATTCCGCGTCGCCGGCATCATTTTCGTAATAAACCTTTGCCGTCGTGTCGCGCGCGGTCGTGAAAGGCTGTGCATTGCGAATGCGGAGATCGTCGATGCGTCATCCTTCCAGAACAGCCGTCGTCGCACTCGCCGGTTTTGCGGTTGGCGTCGCAGTGCTCTACCTCACCGCATTTATCGTGGAACCCGTGTTCTTCGCGACTCTTTATCCGCTTCTCGAAACGCTCGGCGTGTCGAACGCCGCGGAAGTCGGTCGCCATCGTTTGGGCGGGGGCTGTTTTCGGCTCGATCGCAATCTCCCGGTCGTCCCGACCTGGGCGCTGTTCATCGACGGCTGGCTGTGGCGGTTTGCCCGGGGTGCGCTCGCCGGCGTCGCCGTGCTGATCGCGATGAAAGTGGCCGACTCCTTTCTGGAGCGCGCGAACGGCGCGAGCCCCGCAACATTGCTCCGTCGCGTGCGCTACCATAGCACATTCTGGCGGCTTCTCGCGCTTCTGCTCGGGTCCGGTGCAACACTCCTGCTCACGGACATTTTCTATTCCCAGCTCGTGAGCCGGTTTGTGCCGATCTACGTCTTTCTCACATGGCCGGTCGACTATGTCGCGCCACTTGTCATAATCGTTTCCAGTGCCATGCTGCTGCTTCGGCGCACCGCCGAAAACGGCCCGCCGGCGTGCCTTCGCTGCGGCTACCTCCTGATCGGAATCGCGTCTGACCGTTGCCCGGAGTGCGGCACGATGCGCCGATCCAGCGGGTCCGACGCCCACCGCATTGTCGGCTGCATCGTCGCTCCAGCCTCGCGATCTGCCGCCGAAGCAGGGGTGTAAAACCGCACAGCCCAGCTTCCGTGCCCCATGAACCGGCAAAACCCGACCGAATCGCGCTGCGAAAAACCGGCGCACATCGGCGGCGCGATGCACCCGCTCACCGACCTTGAACAATCTGTCAGGTTGATTTCACGGTCGAATCACCAACCGCTCGGATAATCCAAATGTGATCAGATGGGTAGTTTTGATGAGATGGATAGTGTGATGAGATGGATCGTGTAACGAGATGAATGGAAGAAAAGGGGGGTCAAGCGACGCCTCTCCTGGCGAGATTTGTAGCTATCAATGCTTTCTTCTCTCAACACCGGTTCTGTACGACGCCCAAAACCTTATGAGGAGTACAGTCATGCCGAAGGAATGGTCCGACAAAGATGAACGGCAATACGAACACGTGAAGAAAAGCGAAAAGGAGCAGGGGCGGTCGAAAGATCGCGCAGAAGA
>JBFWWY010000531.1:0-2836 GCA_050245935.1 Phycisphaerae bacterium
ATGGGCTACTGCAACGTCGGCCGCGTCGTTCAGGTCGGCGACGGCGTCACCGGCTTCAAGGTCGGCGATCGCGTCGCGTCGAACGGTTCGCATGCGGAGATGGTCGCGGTTCCCGCGAATCTCTGCGTCCGTATTCCCGACGAAGTCTCCGACGAAGAAGCCACGTTCACCGTTCTCGGCGCGATCGCGCTGCAAGGCGTCCGCCTGCTCAATCCTACATTCGGCGAATCTTTCGTCGTTACGGGCTTGGGCTTGATCGGCCTGTTCGCGGTGCAGTTGCTCCGGTCCAGCGGCTGCCGTGTGCTGGGCCTCGATTATCTGGAGGATAAGTGCGACATCGCGCGCACGTATGGTGCGGACGCGGTTTGCCTGAAAGAAGGCGCAGATCCCGTCTCCGCAGCCGAAGACTTCACGCGCGGAATCGGCGTAGATGGTGTCTTGATCACGGCATCCAGCAAGGGCAACGACACCATGGTCCACGACGCGGCCACGATGTGCCGGAAGCGCGGGCGCATTGTGTTGCTCGGAACCGCCAATCTGAAGCTCGACCGTGCAGACTTTTACGCCAAAGAGCTCAGCTTCCAGGTCTCCTGCTCATACGGCCCAGGTCGATACGATTCAAACTACGAAGACAAAGGCATCGACTACCCCCTGCCGTTCGTCCGCTGGACGCAGAACCGCAACTTTGAAGCGATCCTCGGCGGCATGGCGGAGGGCTGGATCGACGTCGAGCCGCTGATCTCCGATCGCATTCCCATCGCCGACGGCGAACGCGCATTCGACAAGATCCTGAAAGATTCGAGCGCGCTCGGCGTGGTACTGACCTATCCGGACCAGCCGCCGCCGCTGACGCGCGCGATTCCCGTTCGCCGCGTGTTCCGCGCCGCGACGGAGCCGACTGCTGCCCGCGTCGCGGTCATCGGAACGGGCTCATTTTCCCGCCAGGTGCTGCTCCCCGCGCTCAAGGAGGCCGGCGCGGACCTCGTCTCCGTCGTCAGTGCCGGCGGTGTGACCGGCGTGCATGCCGGCCGCAAGTTCGACGCGCAGGAAGCCGCGACCGATTACCGCGCAGTGCTGCAGAAGCCGAACGTCAGCACCGTGTTCATCACCACGCGCCACAATTCGCACGCCAACATGGTGATCGAATCGCTCGACGCCGGAAAGCACGTCTTCGTGGAAAAGCCGCTGGCGATCGACCGCGCACAGCTCGACGCTGTCAGCGCCGCCGCCGCGAAGCATCCGAATAAGCAGATCATGGTCGGCTTCAATCGCCGCTTCGCGCCGCACGCCGTCGCAATTCACAAGGCGCTTCACCACCGCGCCGCGCCAATCGCGATCAATTGCCTCGTCAACGCCGGCTTCATTCCCGCAGACAACTGGAACCACGACCCAACCGTCGGCGGCGGACGCATCATCGGCGAAGGCTGTCATTTTATCGATCTGCTGATGTTTCTCGTTGGCGCGCCGATCACATCGGTCAGCGCGACCGCGATCGGCACGCAGGATGGCCGCATCATCGACGATAATACATCGATCTCGCTGACGTTTGCAGACGGGTCAATCGGCTCAATTCACTACTGGGCCAACGGCGGCAAGTCTTTCCCGAAGGAAAAGGTCGAGGTGTTCAGCGAAGGCCGCGTCGCGGTCATCGACAATTGGCGCACGCTCAAATGCTTCGACTGGCCCAACGGCCCGCGTCTAAAAACGAAACAGGACAAGGGCCATCGCGCCGAAATTGCGCAATTCATCCACCGCATTCAGCACGGCGGTGAACCGCTGATCCCCTACCACGATCTTGAGATGGTCACGCTTGCCAGCTTCGCCGCTGTCGAAGCCGCCAGGACCGGCGAGCGCATCGCGATCCAGCCGAAAATGGACGCGTAACGTCCCGCATCATTGCGGGACCGCGAGGCTCCCGCCGGGCCGTTCCATGTAAATCGTCGCGGCGCGGGTGCCCCATCCTTAGCCGCGCCACGATTCGCAGCTTCGTCAAGAAACTTTGTCGCGGCGAAGGGTGGGGGACAGACATTCATGCAATCTAACGCATTACAAATACGCCAAGTTGCACGCGATTCGCGCATAGATTGCGCGAAACCTCTGCCACTGACGAACCCGCAATCCCCCGCTACACTGCCGATAAGAGTGAAATGGGAGCGGTGCCGAAGGAGCCCGCTCGACCGATAGCATAGACAATTTGAGATTGAGGAGAAAAAATGATTCGATCCATCGCATTGATGACCACACTGACCGGTGCCGCGTTTCTTTTCGGCGGCTGCAGCGCCAGCGGCGCAGGTTCGACCGCGTTCGGCATGTTCAAGAACTCCAAGGCCGGCAAACTCGAAGTCGACATCTGGCTCGACGGCCAGATGGCGGCCCGCAATAAGCTCAAGCAAGCGGCAACCGGCCATTCGCGTTACAAGATCGCAACGCCGATCTCGACGAATCCCAGCTTCAAGTTTGATATCAAAGACGAAGAGACGACCGGCCGCGTGAGCTACACCAACGTCGCAATTTATGAGGTACGCGGCAGCAAGCCGTCCGATCAGCCGGAATACATCATCACGCCGACGGGCAGCGGCGCGGAAGCCCAGATGAAGTCCGGTCAGACGTACAGCCTGACCAATCCCGGCCCCGGTTTCCGCATCATGAACTGGGAAAACAAGGACGTATCGAGCGTGCAGCTCAAGCCCGGCAAGGAGTACATGTTCCAGTTCGTGATCCGCGCTGATGACAGCGAAACCGCGCAGGTCTGGTTTACGACGAATTAACGCAATCTCGTTTGTGGAACGAATCCTCGCCCCCCCCCCCCGCGACCAAAGCGCCGGACAAATCGTCC
>JBFWWY010000532.1:0-2828 GCA_050245935.1 Phycisphaerae bacterium
TATGGACGGGGCTGACCTTGAATCGCTTCCCGCAGCGACATGCGAAACGAATTCGCTTTTCTTCCTTCGGTTGATCGAGATGCGTTCGTTCCCAGACACGTTGCGCGATTCGTTCGATTTCGGCAATGAGCTGGTCGGGGTCGACGGGTTTGGTCATATATCCGTCGGCGCCGACCTTGGTGGCCAGAGCGCGCGACTCGTCGAGCTCGATGACCGAAAGCATGATGACTGGGACGTTTTCTTCAATCTGCTTCATGCGTTCGCAAATTTCGAAGCCGCTTTCGCCCGGCAACATGATGTCGAGCAGGACGAAATCGGGTTTTCGCATTACGAACGTTGATTGGGCCTGCCCGCCGTCCTTGGCAATCGAAACCGAGTAGCCGCGTTTTTCGAGAATCTCCTTGAGAAACTCCGCAGTGGCGGCGTCGTCTTCTACCAGCATGATGCGGTGCGCAACGGCTCCCGTCGTGCTCCTGCTGAGCTCGTCGGAAGCCATGGGGAACTCCGGGTGCCGAACTAAGACGAATGTTCCACGCGAAAATGCGAACCGGGAGCGCAAACTGAACCCGGTAGCGACAAGAAATCGCCGCTCGCGTCGGTTAGAAACCACCTTTATGGATACCCGATTGCACGGAGGGAAGCAATGAATTTCCGTATCGTGCTTGACAGCCGTCCTTGCGCTCGGCGGCGATCCACCCGCGACGAAACCGCGTCCAGAGATTGCATGGGGCTGGTGGCGACCCGCGTGTCGCGCGCCGTTGGAGGCAACGATTCGTGGCGACAAACCCGGCGATGTGGCTGAAAAAACACGCTTTTCAATTCGCTCGAAAAACTCGAAAAACTCCGGAAAAAGCCCGTGCAACTCATTGACAATTTCCAGGGCCGAGAGTCTACTACCTACACGATTTCTGCAAAATCACCGCGTTTTCACGACAAATTCAGCAGTCACGAAAGACAGGAGTTTGTGATGGCAACGAAGACTTCATCGGATAAGCCGATGTCCAAGACGGAGATTCTCAACGCCCTTGCCGAGAGCACGGGACTCTCCAAAAAACAGGTGGCGAGCCTGTTTGACGAACTGTCGAAACTGATCGAATCGAATCTCGGCAAAAAAGGTCCTGGCGTCTTCAATGTGCCTGGGCTGATGAAGATCCTGGTGAAGCACAAGCCCGCGACAAAGGCTCGCAAGGGCATCAATCCGTTCACCAAGGAAGAAGTGATGATCAAGGCGAAGCCCGCGCGCAACCAGGTCCGCATTCGGCCCCTCAAGGGTCTGAAAGACATGGTGTGACCGCCTGAGGCGAGTCGCATGCCGTCGCGTGTGTTTGGGGCACCGTCGAATCTCGCTCGCAAAGGGTGATGGTTCCGGCCGGGGTTCATAAGGCTCATTGCACAAATCGCTTACGGTCCGGAAGCTGCGCTCTGGTCGGCCCATCTGCTTGCTGACCCGCTGTGCGGCTTCCGCGCCGTAAGTCCTTTTGCGCACCACTCTTGACCACCCAACTGGCGATCCGTACAATCTTATACCGCAGCGAGATCGGAGTTTTCCCGATCTCTTTGGGTCGGTATCGTATGATCATCCGGCCTGGTTCGTCCCACGGTGAGTGGTTTCGGATTGCCTTGTCGGTGCATGCGCCGGCCACACCTTCGGAGAAATGCGTGCCATGTTGGTCTTGTCGCGCAAGAAGAATGAAAGCATCGTGATTGACGAGAACATTGTCATCACCGTGGTGGAAATCCGCGGCGACAAGGTTCGACTGGGCATTAAGGCCCCGCGCGAAGTTCCCATTCATCGCAGCGAAATTCACGCCGCCATCCAAGCCGAGCGGGGGACGAAGGCGGAGGAAGAGCCTCCGACGGTTTCTCAGGCGGAAGTCTGACTTTCTCAGGCCGACGTCTGGATTCTCGCGACAGCACGCCTTTGATTCACGCCTCGTCTTATCCCGCCCGCCATTCCGATTCAAAACTTCGAGCCGGCTAGGCCAGGGTTCGAGCTGTATCCTCGCCGTCCCCTCAGAACCAACTTCAAGTACAATTGCTGGCGAATTCCAGCGAGCGTTGCTTGCGAATTGCCGCGATCAACTCTCCTTCGTGGAAAAGTTTTTGTTCGACTCTGTTCGTCCCGCGCTGCGGGTTGACACCTTCGCGACAGCGCTTAAAGTGTCTGAATTGACCGGCCCCATCGTCTAGGCAGGCCTAGGACACCGGATTTTCGATCCGGCAACGGGGGTTCAAATCCCCCTGGGGTCACTTCAAAGCCTCGGCGCTGGATGCCGCGACGAGTGCGACACGGAGGTCGAGCATGGAATCTTCCGATTCCTGGCGAAGCTTGTTTGAGAACTGGCCGCAGGGAATGCCCCGCCAAGGTTTGCTCGTCACCAGCTTCGCCGAGACGATTCCCTTCGTCGATTTTCTCATCTCGGGCGGCATTCTGCTCGTCGAACGCGACAAGCCTGACACCTACGGTGCGCGGAAGGTGATGATCGCCTATACGGCGATCAGCGCAGTGAAGCTGACGACGCCCGTGGAACTGGCCCGCTTCACCGTGATGGGTTTCCAGGCACCGTTTTGAAAACGTAGGTCAGGCGTCTTCGTCTGACGGATCGACGTGTCCGATTTCCGATAACCAATGAGTCAGGCGTGGACGCCTGACCTACGGCTGTCGCCGGCACGACCGCTGCGCTTATGTGATGAAAATCCAGCGGCCGAGAAACATGGCGGGCAACAGGAGCGCGAGCGTTGCGAGCGTGTACTCGAGATTTCCCGTCGCGAAATAGATGATTGCCGCGTCGAGTGTGTCAAGCGTCAGCAGCATCACATTGACGGCG
>JBFWWY010000533.1:0-2812 GCA_050245935.1 Phycisphaerae bacterium
CCCCGCCGGGAACCAACAAAGAAAAGCTCACGAGATTGTGATACAGCACGGCCACTGCGGCGGCCACTGCACCGAGCGTGACGAAGTTGTCCGGCGTCGCACGAATCGCCGTGCGCGACAGAATCCACCAAAAAAATGCGTAGGACGCCATCCACGGAAAGCCGATGTCGGTTAGCCAGACGATCCACATGCTGTCGGCTGAAAAGACCTGCCGATTCGTCGCGAGCAGGAGCGACAACGTCGCAAACGCGAGTGCGATCGCCGTCCAATTTCCGTGTACAGTTCTCGACGATTCGTCGCAATTCACCGTGTTGCGCGGCAGCGCAACCCATAATCCCGCGATCACGAGCAATCCGCTTGCGACAAGGCCGAGCGGCCCGAGTTCGATGAGCATGCTGATCCAGAAATTGTGCGGGTCCTTCACGTCCTCCGGGCTCGTAATATTTTTCGCATGCAAATATCGATCGCCGAAATTCTCGCGGCCGATACCGCGCCAGGGTTCTTCCGCGTACACCCGGGCCGCCCCTTGCCAGTAGCCCCAGCGGAATGCCATGGAGGGATGCGGGAGCGTGCCGCGTGAAAGACCGATCGTTGCGCCGATGACGATCAGCAGCAGATACGGCGCGAGAATCACTGTTAACGCGTGACGCCGCGACACGCCGCGCTTGCGATGAAGAATCAGCAGTGTCGCAAACGTGACCAGTCCGAAAATGCCAGAGATGACCGCGCCGAAACTTCCGGTCAAGACAAGGGCCCAGGCAAACACGCCGGCGACGAGTGCGAATATCGCAGCAACTGCGACGAACTGCGAACGATCGGCTGAATCTTGTGCCGCCGCGCGAGAACTGTTATCCGCATGCGTTTTGCAGCGTAACCGCGTCCAACGCGACGCCGCCGCACCCACCGCCAACAATCCCCACATCGCGAGCAACGAACCCGCGACATTGGAATGCGATTGATAGCCGAACGGTTCCATCGCGCGTAACCGGCGTTCGAAGTTGACGCGATCCGCGCGATACGGAGCGTCTGTCGGCGTGGCAGCCTGCTGTGCATCCCATTGGCGGACGAGCTCGGGAAACTCGGAATGCACCTGCAGAAAACATTTCACGGCAAACGTCACGCCGCTCGCGCTGACACCCGCCAGAAGTGCGATGATCAGCGATTTTCGCCACTGCTGCGCCAGCGCTGTGACGGCGACCGCCGCGAATGCAATCAGCGTAAATCCCGCATCGAGGGCGAGACGTTTGTCGGCAGCGGCGTAGGAAGAGAGTGCCACCGCAAATATCAGCGTGAAAAACCCGATTACGGCAGCAATACCGATCGCGCCTCGTTTCACGCCGAACGCCGCCGCTGCCGCGCCGATCAGGAGCAGCAGGTCGAGCCACGCCGTCAGCGATGCCGACGGCCCGGCACCGACATGCATGTCGCTGAGGAACGACAACTCGACCGCGCGATACGACTCGCTGATCAGCGGCCGCGACACAAGGACCGTCGCGATAAGCAAAAAGCCTGCCATCGCAACAGAAGTTCGCGCCGATCCAAGCGGCTGCTGTGGCGCAGGAGTTGCCTTGACTGGAGTTTGTTTCTCTTTGCCGCGCGTCATTTCGGTCGAATCGCCGGTCGTTCGAGGATGTAGATGATCGAGAGCACAAGCAGCACAATCGCAACGACGGTCAACGTGATGCGCAAATCCGCGTTCGGCAGCAACGTCGCCGCGAGGCCAGTGGCAGCAGTGCAGATATAAATCGTCACGACGGCAAACCGTCGCGAAAGCCCGTGATCGACGAGTCGGTGCGAGAAATGCCGCTGATCCCCCTGCATCGGGTTGCGCCCCTCGCGCAAACGGATCGACACGACCGTAATGCAATCATAAAGCGGAACCGCGAGCACGATGAGCGGCATCGCAAGCGCGTAAGCGGGTTGCCCCTGGCCGCTCTCGAAATAGGTGGTCATCGTGGAAATCACCGCGACGAAGTAACCAACAAGCAGCGAGCCGGCGTCGCCCATGTAGAGCTTGGCAGGAGGAAAATTGAAGATCAGAAAGCCCGCGACAGCGCCAAACATCAGCACGGCGAGCGCGGGGACGAGCACCTGATCCGCGAAGCGCCCGCAAACGCCGAGCATCAGCAGGCAAATCGCAGCGACACCCGCCGACAATCCGTCCATGTTGTCCAGAAAATTGAACGAGTTGATGATCACGACGAACCAGCACGCGGTGATGGTCACGGATAGCGCCGGGCCGAGCGCTTCGGCGGCGCGGACGCCCGAGAGCGCGGGCACGCCGATCGCGACCGCGAGCATCGTGAGGAGCTTGGTGATCGCGCCGAGCGGCTTGAGGTCATCAATGATGCCGAGGATGAACAGCACAAGGGCGCCCGCCAGAATCACCATCGCAACGCGCGACTGATCGTAAAGGCCGCCAAAATACGCGCCGATGTCCGGCCCGAACGTCAATGTGACCCAGCGCTGCGAGATCAGATGCACTGCAATCAGGAGTGCCGCAGCAGGCAGCCACCCGGCGAGAAAGATCGCGACGCCGCCCCCATAGGGCATGGGGTCGCGATGGGATTTGTGTCCGAAGGGAATATCCACGTAACCACACCGCAGCGCGAGTCGGCGAACGATCGGCGTTGCGATCAGCGACAAGACGAGTGCGCCGCCGCCGATGCCGCCGAGCAACATGGTCGCGCCGTCGACGGTCACGAGTCGATGGTTCCGGTGCCGCCGGATTCGATGTCGCGCAACTGTGCGTTGAGTTTGTCGCGGACCTGCAGGAAAAATGCGTGATAGCACGCCTGGTGATAATCCGGAT
>JBFWWY010000534.1:0-2803 GCA_050245935.1 Phycisphaerae bacterium
CAGAAAACTTATCTCCGCCCGCTTCATGCCGAAGCAAAGGATTCGACTGTACAAACGCTGACGTCCAAAGATTGGAAGTTCCGGCTGACGGTCAGTACGCCGGACGGCAAGCCGCATCCGCTGGCGATTGATTCTTCGCAGACTCTGTTGACGATTGCGCAGATTGACGAGAATCTGAAACAGATCAGTGAATCGCACAGTTTGTCGGCGGAGTCGTTTCTGCGAAAAGGCATATTCGATGTCGCCGAAGACCTTTTTGAACTGAGCCGCAGACTCGGTCCGGACTTCCCCGAGATTTACAAAACGCAACCGGATAAGTTCCGCATTCGCATCGAGCGGATGGCGGAGATCGTTGTGACGATGTTCGCAATCCGCGACACACTGTGGTCGACGCCGACGCTGGTGCCGATGCTGATGAGTACGGTGCAGAAGCCGTCGCTGTGGTCCATTCTGACAAAAGGCGGCATTGACTCGCGCATCCTGCCCCGATTCGATTTGATTCAAAGCGGAGCGCGACCCATTGCGGGCTCTCAAGGTCGCACTCCTTTGATTCTGCCGTTCGACGTGATGATAAACGATGAAACCGCCCTGAATTGCCGGTTGTTCGTCGTTCCCGCCGAATCCCCGTTGCTCCCCACTGCCGGCGTCGTGGGTGTGGAGGCATCACATCCGACGGAAGCAGGTCGCAGAATCACGCTGACTGTGCTCGCCGCGCGGCGCGGCGCCGCTGTCGGTGCCTTGGCGCAGAAATAATGCGTATTGTTTCGCTGATTCCGAGTGCGACGGAGATTGTTTGTGCGCTGGGGCTGCGAGACCAGCTCGTCGGCGTGACGCACGAGTGCGACTTTCCGCCGGATGTGGCAGAAATTCCCAAAGTGACGCACACGCTGATTCCAACCGACGCGTCAAGCGCGGAGATCGACTCTCTCGTGCGCGGGCAGTTGGACAATGACTGCGCGTTGTATCGACTGAATCACGACGCCATTCGCACGGCGCAGCCTGATCTGATCATTTCGCAGACGTTGTGCGACGTCTGCGCGGTGGCGGATCGCGAGGTGCGTGAAGTGCTGGAGACGTTCACGGTCTCGCCGCGTGTGATTTATCTCGAGCCGACCGTGTTGAATGACGTGCTGGAGAGTTTGCGCACGGTCGCGGCGGCGGCGAATTGTCCGGAGCGCGGCGAGGAAGCGCACGCGGCGCTGCAAAAGCGGATTGAAGCGGTGCGTACGCGGAACGCGACCGCTTCGCGCAAGAAAATAGTCGTGCTGGAATGGCTCGACCCATTGTTTTCGAGCGGACATTGGACACCGGAGCTAGTGGAAATCGCCGGGGGGATCGAACCGCTGGCGGAGGCGGGGGCGCGGTCGCGGGAAATTTCGATTGGGGAGTTGGTGGAGTCGGACCCGGACATGATCCTGGTGGCGTGTTGCGGGTTTTCCATAGCGCGGACACGGGAAGATGTTCGTCAGTTTTTGGCGCATCCGGACATCACATCGCTGCGGTGTGTCCGCGAGAGGCAGGTTTTTGTCGTCGACGGCTCGGCGTATTTCAGTCGGCCGGGACCGCGGCTGGTGGAGAGCCTGGAGATTTTGGCGCATTGGATGAATCCAACAGAGAATCCGTTGCGTTCTCGAGAGGAAGCAGCGATTTCAGCGTTTGTTTGAGGAACATCGTCCCCCACTCTTCGCCGCGATTGTGTTCTCATCGCATTGGGGCGATTTTTGGCGCGGCTAAGGATAGAGCACCCGCGCATTCTCGCTTTTGCAAGACATCGGTGCCAAGACCCGCGGTGCCCCGTTTCGACGACACCGTCGAGGGGGTTCCAGGATTGGCAGTTGCGCGATTGCGTCTCTAAGATGTACCGATGTACAGCCCGACATCGATGGGCGATTTGCTTTCACCCTGATCGTACCTCGGCACCGCTTCCTCACGGGCGCGGCTCTGATCGTTTTTTGAAATTCCGTCTTAGGTTGAAGAAGGAACGATTTTTTGAACGATTCGAATCCGATTGAAGAAATCAGCGGCTCCGGACCAACGCTCGTCGTCGGCAAGAAGCCGTCGAAATGGGCCATCCATCGGCGAATGTACGACTGGATGATCAAATGGGCCGATACGCCGCACGGCGCGATCGCGCTGTTCCTGATCGCGTTCGCGGAGTCGAGCTTCTTTCCGATTCCGCCGGACCCGCTGCTGATCGCGCTGGTGCTGGGGGCGCGGAAGAAGTGGTGGTGGTTTGCGGCGATCTGCACGGTCGGCAGCGTCCTTGGCGGATTCCTCGGCTATTACATCGGGATGGCACTCTATGACACGATTGGCGTGAAAATTGTTGAGCTGTATCACGCGGAAGAGAAGATGGTGACGTTCAAGGGCTGGTACGACGCCTATGACTACTGGATTGTGTTCATTGCCGCGTTTACGCCGATTCCTTACAAGGTCGTGACGATTGCATCGGGCGCGTTTGGGATGATGTTGCCGGGATTCGGCATTGCGTCGTTGCTCGGTCGGGGAGCGCGGTTTTTTCTCGTCGCGGGAATTCTCTACTTCGCGGGGCCGTGGATGCGCGAGAAGATCGAGAAATATTTTGATCTTGCATCGATTCTGTTTGTCGTACTTCTGATCGCGGGGTTCGCGGCCGTCAAGTTGATCCGGTAATCGCCGGACTGCGCGCAACCAGCGCGGTATACAGCGTATTCACTACGATGCAGCGTTGCTTTCTCCCGCTTCAGCCGCTGCCGGCTTGACATGCAGCGCGTCAAGAATTCGTGCGGCGTCATATCGTGGAAAAAGCTTCGGACCGAGGACA
>JBFWWY010000535.1:0-2793 GCA_050245935.1 Phycisphaerae bacterium
TCAGCCTCGTCATCGATGAAGCCGTCCGCATGCGCGCATCCGACATTCATATCGAACCCATGTCGAACCGCGTCCGCGTGCGCTATCGCATCGACGGCGTCTGCATCGAGCGCGACACGATCCCCACATCCATGCAGGGTTCAGTGTTGTCGCGTCTTAAAATCATGGCGGGCATTGACATCGCCGAGAAGCGATTGCCCCAGGACGGTCGCATCAAGAAACCGGTCGGCAAGGCGATCATCGACTTTCGCGTGAGTTCCTGTCCCGCGTACCACGGTGAGAGCATCGTCCTTCGTATTCTGCGATCCGACGCAGTCAATGTCGGTGTGACCGGGCTCGGCCTGGAGCAGGATCACTACGAAAAATTCACCAGCACGATCCGCCAGCCGAACGGGATTTTCCTTGTCACCGGCCCTACGGGTTCGGGGAAGACGACGACGTTGTATGCAGCGCTGCAGGAACTCAATCGACCGAACCGCAAGATCATCACCGCGGAAGACCCGGTCGAATACAACTTTCCCGGCATGAACCAGTGCCAGGTGCGCGAGGAAATCGGCCTGTCGTTTGCGCGGATTCTTCGTGCGATGCTGCGTCAGGCACCGAACGTCATTCTTGTCGGTGAAATTCGCGACCGCGAAGTCGGCGAGGTTGCAATTCAGGCCGCCCTCACGGGTCACCTGGTCTTCAGCACCCTGCACACCAATGACGCGCCCAGCGCGATCACGCGACTGATCGACATGGGCATCAAACCGTTTCTTGTCGCGTCTTCGATTCAGGCGATTCTGGCGCAGCGCCTTGTGCGCGTTATCTGTAAGGAATGCCGGGAAATTGACCCCGCGCCCGACAAATTTATGCTCAAGCTCTGCGGCATTACCGACAAAGATCTCCAGGGCCAGCACATTTATCGCGGCGCTGGCTGCAATCGTTGCAGCGGCCTGGGATATCGCGGTCGCCAGGGCATTTTCGAATTCATGGAGCTCAGCAACGAGATACGCGAACTCGCGTTCAATCGCGCTTCGACGACGCAGATTCGCCGCGTCGCACGCGCCGGCGGCATGCGCAACCTGCTCGACGACGGGAAGCTGAAGATTCTTCGCGGCATCACCACCCCCGAAGAAATCGCCCGTCTCGCACAGGCCGAAGGCGTCATCATGGAAGACGTATGATCTGAATCGATTGCCGAGACAGGGCTTCCCTTTTTTGAATAGGATGGACTCGTGGCCACTGTACATATCGATCGCTTGCTCGAAACCTGCATCCGCAACGGCGGATCAGACATTCATCTCCACGTGGGCCGCGCACCGGTCATTCGAATGCACGGGCGACTTCGAAGTCTCGAAACCAAGACGCTTGAGCCGGAAGATACCGTTTCGCTGTTGAAGCAAATCACGCCGGAGCGCAACCAGCAGGAATTTCAGGAAGACGGCGGGACCGACTTCGGCTTTGCGTTCGGCGACAAAGCTCGATTTCGCGTCGCGGTGTTCCGTCAAAAGGGCAATGTATCGCTCGTATTGCGTCAGATTCCCAACACGATTCTGACATTTGATCAGATCGGTCTGCCGAAGGCGGCCCAGGCGCTCTGTCATCGTCCGCGCGGCCTGTTTCTCGTAACCGGGCCGACCGGTTCGGGTAAGACCACCACGCTCGCGTGCATGATCAACTACATCAACGAGCAGATCGACCACCATATCATCACGGTCGAAGACCCGATCGAGTATTATCACACACACAAAAAATCATGCGTTTCGCAGCGCGAAGTCGGCGTCGACGTGCCGACGTTCTCCGAAGCGCTCCGCCGCGCGTTGCGTATGGACCCGGACGTGATTCTCGTTGGTGAAATGCGCGACCTCGAAACAATGGAAGCGGCGATCGCAGCCGCTGAAACGGGCCACTTGGTTTTTGCCACGCTGCACACCAACAGCGCGATGAGCACCGTCAACCGAATTATTGACGCGTTCCCGACTCAACAACAGGAGCAGATTCGCGTTCAGCTTTCGACGACGATGCTCGCGGTACTCGCGCAGTCGCTCGTTCCGACGGTCGACGGCAAGGGCCGCCGCGCTGCGTATGAGTTCATGGTGGTAACGCCCGCGATTTCCAACCTGATTCGCGAAAACAAAACCTATCGTCTCGACTCCGCGATTCAGACCGGCAAGAAATTCGGCATGCGCCTGCTCGACGATCACCTCTGGGAATTGTACGACACGGGCCAGTGCAGTGCGCAGGACTGCATGGACCGCTCTCGCAACCCGTCCGACTTCCGCAATCGCGTCGAAGCCAAGCTCAAGGGTCTCGCCGGTCCGGACAGCCCGGATCTGAAGACCGAGGAAGAAGAACTGATGAACGAAATTCGCGACGAATAACAGTCCTCGCACGCATCGGCGATTCTCGTGGTATGAGTCTGGTTTTAGTCAGGTAGAATTCGGTGGTGGGCGAAGCGAAAGCGAAGCCCACCAATCTTTTTTAGAGGGCCTCACAACCCCCCGCGCCGAGCAGTGGTGTGGACTTTGTCATCTCACAACGAGTTATGTTTGATGGTCTTCGTCTGCTGCATGATTGACTTGCGGAAAGTTTCCCGTCAATCGTGACATTTATGAAATGTGGCGCTTACGGCTGAAACCGTACCACCCGACACGCCCCGCTTCCCAGCGGCGTTACCTGCCGGCTCATCAGATCCACCACCATCGCGCGCGGGTTCTGCAACGCGCCGCTGTCGGTGCGGTCGTAGCGGATGAACGCGCACTGACGGCCTTCCCTGCTTGTCGAGGGCCGGTCGTCATGCGCCGCCCCGCT
>JBFWWY010000536.1:0-2779 GCA_050245935.1 Phycisphaerae bacterium
ATCCCCGAAAAGCGGATTGCTGTTTTTGTTGCCGACGCCGGCAAATCCACCTTGAATGTCACTGTAGGTCGCCACCGTTGTTGGATTCATTCCGGCAATTGCGGGATTCGCGTGACTCCAGACGATGCAATTGCGCAGCGTGGTCCCGCCATTCTCGTCCCAGATCGCCGGCCCACCAAACGTTGCCGCATTGTTGGCAAGGGTGCAGTTTGTAAGAATCGGATCGCTGCCGCCGGTGTTGCCGATCGCGCCACCGACGCTGTTGGTGCAAGCGTTGCCGCTGAAGACGCAGTTGATGAACGCCGGGTCGCTGTTCAGGCTGCAATGCACACCGGCACCGATGAACACCGATTGATTTCCGAAGAACCCACAACCTTCCAGCGAACCGGTCGCGTGATTGTCAAACCACAATCCCGCGCCGAAGTTACCACTGTTTCCAACAAAGTCTGCGTTGATTGCTTCCAGATTTCCATTGAACACGCCGACGCCCGCCGCACCAAAGCCGGCCGTGTTGTCTTCGACAAGACAATAATAGAGGAACAAATCGCCACCGGTATTGCAGGCGATCCCCCCTGCCGTACCGCCGGGAGCCTGATTCGCGCGAACCGTACTACCCGCAAGCGCCACGTCGCTTTCGAAGATGTCGATCCCGCCACCGAACGGCGCGCTGTTGTTTTCGAATGTGCAGCCGACGAACTGAACGGCGAACGCGCCCGAACAACTGAAGCCTCCACCATAGGCCGCCTGATTCATCTGAAAAATACAGTCGTGCCATTTTCCCGTCGCACCCGGCTCCAGACGCAATCCACCGCCACCGAACTGCGTGGCGGTGTTGGACATGAATCGGCAGCTTTCGCCGCGCCCGACACCTTCGTCAAAATACGCGGCGCCGCCGCCGGCCTGAGCAAGATTCATCTCGAACGTACAGAAATCGAACTGCGGCCCGCCGCACCGGACGCGCGCCCCCCCGCCGATGTTATGTGGAAACGGGGCGTCGGCATTGCCGTCTCGAATGATGAATCCGTCCAGTACGGCAGTCTGTCCCAGATTGTCCGCGCGAACGACATGGTGGGCATTGTCGGCCGTGTCGCCGGGCATTCCGAGATCTCCCGAAAGGATCGTGGGATGCGCAACCAGATTACGCTGCGCCAGCGAAGTCTCATTGCCTGCAAAGCCGCCATAAATAGTGACGCCTTCTACGGGTCGAAAATGCTGCGCCCGGCTGTCGATGCCGACGTCCGGAGAATATGTTCCCGCCGCAACCCAGACTTCATCAATCGATCCCCGCGCCCGCACCGCGACACCAATTGCGTCCTGCACACTTTGGAGCGCCGTCGCCCAACTTGAACCATTTCCTCCCGGCGCCGCATTAGCGCGGACATAGAGCCGCGAAGAACTCGGCGCTGCCGCCAATTTGCTCGGTCGAAAATTCGCGACTGTAAAAGCGTTTTCATTGATCGTGCGGACACAATCGCTTGCCGTGTTGGGATCCGTCCCGGCTACGCCGAGCGGGCCGGGATTTCCCAGCGGTCCCGCATAGTTCAAACTCGGGTTCGAGAAATAAGGCACGTAGGGCACAGCGCTATTTGCCATAATGGTTTGCCACGCCCCCCCGGGCTCGACGTACCCATGGGAATAGGGATACCAGCCGCTGCCCGGCGGATCGTTGGGTCGATTGTGCGCGCAGCCGAAGTTGTGCCCGAATTCGTGAGCCAGCGTTCCGAGCAAGGCATTGTTCAATCGCAACACACTGAAACCGGATTCACCGTTGTCTTCCGGCCATAGCGCCCACGGAAAAAAACCGGCTCCGCCGGAATTGAGTGTGTTGTTCATGAATACGGTGACCAAGTCCCCGCCGTGCGTATCTCGATCAGCGAATACCTGATCCATCATCCCGTCGCCGGGCGTGGCGAGTCGGACCAGATTGAGCACGGTATCGACATTTTCGGTATACGCGATCTGTGCGCGATGCACGACGCGCACCTGCGTGCTGACGCCGCTGTCGCTGAACTTCGTATTGGCGTCCAGAATGGCCATGTCGATCAAGGCATTCATGTTCGCCACGCTGCCGGCCGTCGCGAGTGCAGACGCCGTGTAGTACACGATGACGTCGCACATCGAACCGTCATCTGCGACATAGCCGCTCAGCGACGAGATGGACGAGGGGCACGGACTCGCACCGTCTACGAGCGGAGAATCGTCTTCGATGCGGCGGTTCTGATCGTCCAATCCGCGATGCTTCTGAAGAATTGGAGCAGAGGTGTCAAAGGAGCTTGATGACTCACTTGCCGAATTCGCAGCACAACTTCGCAGTGCTGCATCACCGGCGTCGAATTGCGTCAGCACGTATCCGCCGGAGGGAGCAGGTTGCACAACGACTGGATGATGCAACAGCGACGCGACCGTCATGACGACGCGGTCTCCGCGCACGACCATCAGTGCCCGGCTCCACGGCTCCCCGGTCACTTTACCGATTAGATCCCAACTGTTTGCGTCTACCGGTCGGACCTCATCAAACGTGACCTCAACCGGATCATCTGTCGGCACCGGGATGACAATCGGGAGCCGGTGCGATGCTGCCAACGATCGAATCGCAGCAAGGTCTACATGTAAGTCGGTGCGGCGAGCTGCGGATGGGTCCAAATATTGCGAAGCGCTTCCCGCGACATGCGCACGCGCGAATATCTCCGCCTGTGCATACGAAAGCGGACTTGAAAGTGCGAAACCAATGACCAGTGCCACACACGCGCGTGTCATAACTTTTTCCGAGAATGCGATA
>JBFWWY010000537.1:0-2778 GCA_050245935.1 Phycisphaerae bacterium
GGTCGACTGCGTCATATTCCTCAAGCACGAACTGCGACAAGAAGCGCTGGTAGTAGAGATAGGCTTCATGGCGCATTTCCCGGCAATCTTCCGCCGTAAGTACAAAATCCTCGTCGTCGCCGTACTTGGCGAGATGGTCCCGCAGGCGGCGCTCGTGATAATCAAAGACGGAATCGCACCCATAGGGTCGTTTGCCGTCCGGGCGCCCGTCGACCTCAAGCTGGAGAACGCCGAGGTCAATCCGGGTCTGAATTTTCTCCCGGCCGTCGCGGCCAATAATCTTTCGCACCGAGATCTTGCCCGGTTCGTAGTCCCAGCCGTCGAGTATGGTTCGCAGGTCGCGTATCATGTTGTAAACCGTATCGGGCGGCACACGCGACGAAATAAATACAACCTGCGGGTTCGAGAACGAGCCGTGAATCGCGCGGCGGGTGGTCGAGGTGGGAATGTCGGGCAAAGTGATTGTTTTGCCCGGCTTTTTTCGCGTTTTGTAAGGAAAAGGCCGACGTGCGCATCATCGCGGGGAGATTTAAAGGACGCGTGCTGACCCCCCTGGAAGGGCGACAAACGCGCCCCATGACTGACCGCATTAAAGAAAATATATTCAATATCCTAGGCGCGAAATTCGGCACCCCGGGACACTTACCGGACGGTGCGGTACTTGACATCTTCGCCGGCACCGGCGGACTCGGGATCGAAGCCCTGTCGCGCGGTGCCAGCTTCTGCACATTCGTCGAGCAGCATCGGACGACTCTGAAGACCCTCCGTGCCAATCTCGAGAAACTCCACCATCCGGAACTCTGGAGCCTTCGCGCGGAGAATGCCTGGACGATGCGTGTTCCCGCGCCAGATGGTGCGGACGGATACTCGCTTGTTTTCGTCGATCCGCCATACCGCGATGCGGAAGATGTGCCGCGCGTATGCGATCTGCTCCAGCGGGTCGCCGCGCGACTTTTGCCGAACGGAGTCATCCTGCTGCGGGTGGAACGTGGGACGCAAGTTCCGGAAAGCGTCGGCGGTGCGCTAAGCCGGACAGATGAGCGGATGTATGGACGCATGCATCTCGCATTTTTTGAGCGTACGGATCGTCCCGATAAATCCGCGCTTCACGTTCGATCGGAGACTGAAGCCGATCGTGATGCGATCGCTGCGGTTCATCGTGCGGCGTTTGACTCGCCCGCCGAGGCGAAACTCGTGGATCAGTTACGCGGCACCGCTGCGTTTATTCCCGAACTTTCACTGGTTGCCGAGCAAAACGGTGAAATCGTCGGGCATCTCTTACTGACGCGGGCGACGATTACGCAGGCCGGCGACGCGCATCCCGCCTTGGCCCTTGCGCCCATGGCGGTCGTTCCGCAGCAACAGCGAAAAGGCATCGGCACGATGCTGATGCACGAGGCGTTGCAGCGTGCAAGCCGGCTCGGACATGCACTCATCGTTGTCTTGGGACATCCAGATTTTTACTGTCGCTTTGGCTTTCGTCGCGCTTCGCAATTCGGCATTCGCATTCCCTTCCCGGCACCGGACGAGGCATGTCTCTGCCGTTGGCTGGTTGACGAAGCAGCGCAAAGCCTCGGCGGCATGGTTCAGTATCCCGCGCCCTTTTCTGAACTGGCAGACTAATTCGATTCGTTTATTCACCGGTTTTGACCGTAATCAGCAAATAGAAGAAGAATGCAGCACCAATGATCGACGTAAAAACGCCGATCGGGATTTCATATCGCGAGAAGCTGCGGCTCGCGACGTCACAGATCACCAGAAATGAAGCGCCGCCGGCAATGCAGGCCACAACCAGGCGCAGTGTTTGGCCGCCGACAATCTGCCGCATCAAATGCGGCACGATCAGCCCGACGAAAGCGATCGGCCCGCAGTGGGACACGATGATCGCGGTCGACAGGCCGACAAGCAGCAGCGTAAGCAATGTGACGCGTTGAACCGCTACGCCGCGGGTTTCGGCGACGACGTCATCCATCGCGATCAAATCCAACGCCCGGTGTGCCCGGAGCACGAATCCCATAATGAATGCCAGACAAATCGCGACCTGAATCGCGGTGTGAATCTGAAATGTCACAAGGGAGCCCAACATCCACGTCACAATATCATTGGTGACTGCGGCGTCGGCCAGGTAGGTGGCGAGTACGATCCCCGCAGACCCGACCGACGCGATGCAAACGCCCCCCAGCAGCAACCTCGTCATGTCGCGTGTTCCCTGGGTTCGCGCAAGCAAGAGGATCAGGCCCAGTGCGACGGCCGCGCCCAGGAACGCCACCACCGTAAGCTTGGGCACGCCCAGCCACGCACCGCGCAGTCCGCCGAGTACGCCGATCGCAGCGCCCATCGAGGCAGCGGTTGAAATACCGAGGGTAAACGGCGTCGCGAGCGGATTTCGAAAAAGGATCTGGAAGAGGGCACCGCCGACCGCCAGGGTCGCGCCAGTCGCGGCCGCAAGCGCCACGCGGGGGACGCGCAGTTTCCAGAAAATCCCGTGCGCCGCGCGACCGGTTACCTCGTCCCAGGAGACCGGTGCAAGCCCGATCCAGGTGGCCCCCAGCGTTACCACAACCGCGACGCCGAAGAGCAGGATCAATCTAGTTGTAGGCGTTGGATGTGCCGACATTTGTTGTGGACTGGAGCGTGTTGGCAAGAGCGTGTTCCCGAAACGGACTCGAAACCGATGGAGCCATCGTATCGGGAATTGCCTGAGTTGGCTGACCTGATACAGGAGTGTTTTCCTTGCACGACCGAGCCGTCAACAGGTTTGGTTGACCTGTCGGCGGC
>JBFWWY010000538.1:0-2771 GCA_050245935.1 Phycisphaerae bacterium
GACTATCCGTCCGTCGAATCCGTGTTGGAAAAGATGGCCGTCGTTCAGGACCGGACCATTGCAGCCGTACGAGGCATGACCGACGACATGCTCGCGGCACCAGCCTTCGGTAAGGACGGAACGCTTCATCCTCACTATCGGGACAAAGCAGGCGCAATCGCCCACTGCGATCGTCACGAAGCATTCCACGCTGGGCAAATCGCATCCATTCGGCGTTTGCTCGGCAAAGCGTATTTGCGATAAACCTGTTGCGAAAGATTTCAACCATGACGACCCACCGATTCATTCGAGCGCTTTTGATTGTTGGCTTCACCACTGCCGGCGGTCTGGCTGTTGCGCAAACGACCGGGACGCAGACGCCGACAAAACCAGAGAAGCCTAAATTACCCGCGGCGGAACGAAAGAAAGGTCGAAGCATCCTGGAGAAGTCGAACGAAGCCGTGATCGCGGTAAAGTCGGCGAAGTACGAAGTGGAGGCGGTTGCGGGGACGCCGCTGAATCCGTCCCAGGTCGTCGCGACGGGCAAATCCAAACTCTCCGGCCTGACCGACACGGGTTTCGATCGATTTCAGTTTGATGGCCAGGTCGACGCCCGTACCGCCAAGCAAACGAAGAATGTCGTCGTCAGCTCCGACGGCAAACAATATTTCCTGGTGGATCACACTGAAAAAACATACATTCGCTCTGACAAGCCCGAGCAGCTCGGCCTCATCCCGCAGGTTGTTTCCATCGCGTTGATGATCGAATTCACGCATCCGGAACCATTCCGCGACGAGCTGAACGGTCGCGTGGAACTGACCGATTATGAAACGATTCACGGCGTGGAGTGCTATGTGCTTTCCGTGACATACCGTCGCGGCGGCGGCACTGCTGAATGGACGGTGGGAAAAGAGGACTATCTGCCGCGTCGCGTTCGACGCAGAACCGGCGGCGTGGAGCTTGAGCAGCAGGTTTCCGAAATGACGCTCAAGGGACTGGTCGTCAACGAAGAACTGCCGGATTCGGAATTTCAACTCGACATGCCCGCAGGCTATCAGGAAGCCAAAGCAGTAACACCGGAAGGCCCCAAATAGCGCCGCTTGCCCGTTCGCGCGTCATCGCGGAGCCGCGATGACGACGCCGCCGAGGGCAGCGACCCGCACTTCGATTTCCTCGTCTGAGACATTCAGCGCGTCACGAGGCCCGAACACCACCCGCCAGTCGCGGCGCAGGTCTTCCCGCATGGGGAGTTCGGCGTCGCGCACGTATTCAGACCCGTTGAGGACGACGATCAGTTGATCGGTTTCGTCCCAGCGATGAAACGCCCACACGTCCGACGCATCCTTGACCAGCAACGTTTCAAAATGATCGGATCGCAACGCGGGATGACGACTCCGCAGCGCAATCATTTCCTTATACGCCGACAGGTGCTCCGTCATCACGAAGTTTTCGTTGGGCTTCTCGTAGGGCTCCAGATCGCGCCACAGCATCGGCTTGCGGTTCGATGGGTCATCCGCACCCCACATTCCGACTTCGTCACCGTAGTAGATCATCGGCGCGCCGACGTAGGTCATCTGCAGCAGCGCTGCAAGGCGCAGCCGTGCATAGGCCGCGGCACCGGGCTTCCCATGATTGTAATTCGGATGCTCCTGTGCACGGTGTCCACGTTCGTAGTCGCGATCGGGATTGATCGCCATCGAAGCGAAACGGGCAGTGTCGTGGCTGTCGACCAAATTCTGAACCACCGCGTGATGCGCGGGGTGATAAGCACCCCGGACGGTGGCCAGCCGCTCCACCAAATGCATCGTGCTGCACCGATGTTTCTGATTGCAGAGCCAATCGACGACCGGCCGGGCAAACTCGTAGTTCATCACAGCGTCAAAATGCCGTCCATCGAGCCACGCATCCGCGCGGTGCCAGATTTCCCCGGTCGTGTACGCCTGCGGATTGATGGCTTTCACATGATCGGCCCATTCCGCCCAGAAAGGCATGGCGATTTCGCTGGGGACATCGAGACGCCAGCCGTCGACGCCATCGGATGGATCGCCGTCGTTGTCAGGATCCATCCAGCGTCGCGTCACGTCGAAGATATGCTGCTTGGCCGTCGCGCTGGCAATGCCGTTCGCGTCTTTCCGCAGCGCCGGCAAATCCCGATGTCCCGCCCAACCATGCCAGTCCACCGGATCCCATGACACCATGTCAAACCAGTCGGCGAAGCGCGATGCCTGTCCGTGTTTGATGACATCTTTCAGCGCCGGATGCGCAAGTCCGACATGATTGAACACACCGTCGATGATGACGTGGAGTCCGCGCGCGTGCGCTTCCTGTAGAAAAGCCCGAAACTGGAGATCTGCCTCCGTCCACTTCCAGGTGGAGGGATCGAGCAGGTCTTCGGTGGCGACAATTTCGTCATAGTCACGCCGGCGGCCGAAATATTCATCGACATGAAGGAAGTTCGTCGCGTTGTATTTGTGATGCGTACTCGCCTGAAAGACAGGATTGAGATAGATCGCATTCACGCCGAGATCAATGAGGTAATCGAGTGACTGAGAGAGGCCGGTCAGGTCGCCACCGTAAAACCTGCCGAACACGTACTGATAAAACTCCGGCGCGAGCGACGCTTCCAGTTCGGTCGGTTCAAACCAGTCGCTGGTCCACTTGCGCGCGTGTGGTGGATTGTTTGCGGGATCTCCGTCGCGAAAACGGTCGATCATGATCTGATACCAAATCGCGTGCCGCGCCCATTCGGGCGTCCGACGGAGTGCGTTCTGCGGATCGTGCGTCATGCAGGT
>JBFWWY010000539.1:0-2762 GCA_050245935.1 Phycisphaerae bacterium
GGACTGGCCGATCTGCACAATGGAAACCTATCTGGCGTTCATGGAGGAGTTGAAGCTGGAGCCGCGCGTTCACGAGATGATGATGTGGCAGAATGCGGCGAAGCTGTTCAAGATCGACGTGGGCGTGCCGATCCCGGAACACGTGCGTCGATAGCGCGATTCGCTCCGCGGCAATCGGAGAATGTCCTTGCAATTGATCGGCGGCCGGACATCGCGCACATCCGATCTGCGATGTGCGACTTTTTTTCCTCTACGTGTGGTCGAAATCTGAAACCAGGCAGATCGCCGTCCGTGACGACGGCGATCTGCATTCACTCGCGGTGGCGATCCGACGCCCCGTTCTTACTGCTCAAATGCAACCAGTCGATTCGGCGCGATCAGTTCCACGCTGTCGATGACGCGATCGGGCGGCGTGGCACCGCCGACCAACTCGGATGCCTCATCAAAAACAAAGATCACGTTCCCGTTGGAGTCCGCAATGTATAGACGATCCTCGGAGTCCGTCGTCGCAAACGACGGCATCGGCGAGATGGGCATGTCGGCGACGGAGAGCGCCACGTCGGGTGCCGCTGCCCCGTCCAGCATCCGTGCGTCGTGGAACATCCAGACTTCGCCGAGATCCCGAATGCCGATCCACATACGATCGGCAGCGTCCACGTCGATACCGATGGTGTTATCGAAGCCGACGTTGGAAATCACGCGATCAGGCATCACGGCGCCCTGCAGCGCTTCGGGATCGTCGAAAGCGAGGATGTCGGAGGTGCCGCCGCGCGGATCGACTGCGTACAGCGACCCATTCGCGAAGCGGATCTGTTCGATGCGCAACAGCGGCAAATCGATGAAGAAGGTGCGCAACGGTGCAACGTCGCCGTCGAAGAGTTCGGACGGCGCGATTTCGAACACCAGGAAATCGTCCATGCCGTTGGATACGTAAAGCAGGTCGTTTTCACGATCGATCGCGAGTCCGGTCGGGTTCTTTGCGAGCTGGGTCGTGTCTCCGAACACAATGCGATCCGGGGGACGATTCCCGGTCGCGGTGTTGGGGTTGTCATAGATCGCGATTGATCCATCTTTCGCACCGTTGATGACGTAAAGCGCGCCGCGGCTGTCGAGTACGGCATCGCGCGGCTTCACGACGGTAGTCTGGCTGGAGAAGAGCTCAATCGGCGCGGGCAAATCGACGCCGTTCAGATTCTCAGCACCATGAAATCCAATGAAGCCCGTGTTCTGTCCAAGCACAAACAGCGTCGTCGTGTCCACGGGCGGATTTTTTCCCGTCGGCTGCTCCGCAGGCTGTCCCGGCGACTGACCGGGACCGGGCGGCGTGCCGCCATCTCCCGGCGTCATCGGCCCCGGACATCCGCCCGCGAGAATCGTCGTCGCGACCGCCATTGATAACCATCCCATGCACTTTCCGTAATATCCGCGCATTTCATACCGTCCTTTCGCCTGTTCGCTGATGAGGAAGCCCGCGCGGCAACGTGCCGCCGCCAGGTGTGTCGTCCGACGTCGCAGCGGCAAAGCGCGATTACGATCGTCGTCCGGCCAAGACGCGGAATCGGGCATGCGAATGCGCCAAGAAAAAATTTAGGAAACGGAAATCGACGCGCAGCTCCCGGAAATTTCGCAAAAATTCATGAAAACCTGGCGCAACCCGCAGCCCATTTACGCGTGATGGATATGGACGACGAGTCGTATGCCCTGGAAAGCATTTCATCCGGCTAGAGATGCGATGATCGCTGCAAAACGCCAGACATTTCACGCTGACGCCCGGTGGGTGCGACACACCGGTCGTGCCGGCACGATTGCACCGCAACTTGGTTTCGACATTCGCTCGATCTATACTGGCCTTCCGGCAACGCAGACTGTTTCATTGTCCGCTGCGGGTGGACGGCTCCCCGTGACTGATTCGACGAACGACATCACGCGGTTACTTCGCTCCGCTTCCTCCGGTGCGCGGGAGGACATGGATGCGCTGATGGTGGCGATCTATGATGATCTGCGTCGTCTGGCCGTCTCACACATGTCGTCGGAGCGACACAATCATACGCTGCAACCGACGGCCCTCGTTCACGAAGCGTATTTCAAGCTCGTCGGCCAGCACGCTACCGATTGGGCGGATCGACTTCACTTCTTCTCGATTGCATCGCGCATTATTCGCCGCATCCTCATCGACCACGCACGCGAACGCAGCGCGAACAAGCGCGGTGGATCTTCGGAGCGTATTCCGATTGATGCCGTCGAACCTTCCTTTGGCGGGTCTAATTTCGATCTCCTCGCGTTGGACGAGGCGTTGAAAGATCTGGCGGAATTGAACGAGCGCCAAGCACGAATTGTCGAACTTCGTTTCTTCGGCGGCTGCACGCTCGAAGAAATCGCACAGTTACTCGACTCCGGTCGCCGGACGATCGACCGAGACTGGCTTGCGGCCAAGGCCTGGCTGTATTGTCGGCTCGCGGAACAGGCCCCGGACACTGCCGATGATTAGCGAGCAGATCAAGCGTGCGCATGCCATCTTCGTGGCGGCGCTGGAACGTCCGCAACACGAGCGCAATGCTTATGTGCAGGCCTCCTGTGGAACCGATGCGTCGCTGCAACGCGAAGTGCATAAGCTATTCGGTGCTGTGGAACATACCACGGATTTCCTTGAAACACCTGCGATCGGATCGAACCAGCGTATTGTCGCCGATCGCTTGGCAAGCCCCCCCTACATCATTCCGGGCTATCGGATCCTTCGCACTTTGGGTGTCGGCGGGATGGCA
>JBFWWY010000540.1:0-2757 GCA_050245935.1 Phycisphaerae bacterium
GAAGCCGCTGTAGATCGCGCGGATTTTCCCGCTGCGGTCAATGAAAAGGAACGTCGGGAACGCGCGGATTCTATCGAGTACGGCAAGCGATTGCGTGGCCTTTTCCTTGTCGGCTTCCCCAGCAATGAGGATCGGAAAGTTGATCTTGTGTCGCGCGAGATACGTCTTCACGCGCGCGGCCTGCTTTTCGAATTCATCGGCATATTCAAACGCGAGCCCGATGATGCGCAACCCCTGATCCCGATGTTTTTTGTCGAGTTCCGCCAGCAGTTCGGCGGCGTCGTGGCAGTTGGGACACCACGACCCAAAGATTTCAATGATGCCGGGATTTCCCGCGAGCAACTCGGTAATTTTCTGACTGTTTCCGGCCAGGTCGGGAAACGCAAGACCCGCGAGATTGTCGCGCGTTGCGGTGGTCAGCGAGAAGCCGTCGGGCAGCTTTGCGTCGTCGTCACGGACGGCGGTAAAGTCGACGACAGTGTCGGGCGCATAGAAGAACGTACCGGTCATTTTGCATTCGCCGGCGATTTCCTCGACGCGGGCATCGAAGCGGAAGGCGTGCGCGCCGTCGAAGACAGAGTAGGCGATGTGATTCTGCTTGGGGACGTACGTTCGCCAGTCCGTTTCGAGACCGACGATACGCGGCATAAAGCGATAATCGCCGGTATTGGTTAAGAATGTAGCGTATTCTTCAGAGATTCTCGCGATTGCATTCTCGCCGTTTCCGAAGCTGACGCGCCAATCACCGAGGATGGTGCACCCATCGAATTGGATGGGTTCCACCACCGGTCGAACAGATGATGCGCGACACGCTGCGAAGATGCCACGAACATCCTGCCTGGAATTGCCGCGCTTTCGAACAAACATTCCTTCGATTTCACCTGCATCGTTAATGTTGTGCAATTCAATTTCTGAGTCGTATTGCGTGAATTTTATTCGAAGTCCGCGCGTCGTTCGTTCGACTTCGGGTACGTCGATCACCTCAGTTGCGTTGACGATCCGGACTTTGAAACTTTCTTCCCTCGCTCGGTGAATACTGAGGTTCACGCGAATCGGTCTCAAATAAGCATCGAACAGCAGCTCACCTACCCATTCGCCTTCAAAGTGCGATTCGCCTTCTGGCGCGGTCTGGGCCGGGAGCAGTGAAACAAAGCTTACGAGAAAAAAGAAACCGATTGAGCTAATGCAATTCACTGAAATGCTTCCGAATCGCTGGTATACGTCGGTCCAACCGCTTCCTCACGGGCGCGGCTCTGATCGTCGGGCCGGGACGGCGCGGCTCTGATCGTCGGGCCGGGACCCCGATTCAATCGGGACATGCGGCCCGGCTCTGATATTGTGAACCGGGTCGCCGCGCGCAATCTGCGACTTTGCAACCTTGTCACTTTGTGACTTTCCTACTTCATCCCCAAACGATCCATTTCGTTCAGGACCGCTTTCCAGTCAGGGCGAACGTGTACGGTCGCGGGGAAAATCTGACGTACGACGCCGTCCTTGTCGACGAGGTAGGTCGTGGTACGGTCCAGCATCGGCGTCTGTTCGCGGTTGAGGTCGGCGACAATTTTGAATGGCGCGCCGCTGTCTTTCACAAGTTTGAACTTCGCGTGCGATTTCAAATCGGTATCTTCCTGGGAGACAGCGATCGCGACGGTATTGCGTTTATCGAATTCGTTGAACTGCTCTTGCAACTGAACCAGTTGCTTTGCGCAGAACGGTCACCAGAAAGCGCGATACGTCGTGATGACCAGATTCTTCCCCTTGGCGTGTTCGGCGAAATCCACTTTTTCGCCGTCGGCCTGAGGAAGAGAAATCGCGGGGAGCTTGTCACCGATCTGGAGGACGTTCGGCTCACTCCACTTGGAGTCCGCCGCGTCGGCGGGATCGGCCGCGGCGCCAGGCTTCAGCGGCAGTTCAAAGCGTTTTCGAACGAACCAGACGGCGTCGTCGTCTTCCCCGCGGAGATAACCGATCACGTTGATGCCGATGGCATCTCCGTCGGCGGGCGCCGCGATCAATCGGAACTCGATCTCCCGGCCGTTCTCGCGAAGCAGGTATTCATATGGTTCGGCGATGAACTCGTTTTCGGCGAGTTCCTTGCCTTTCAGCACCTTGTCGACAGGCGCTACGCATGCGGGATAATCGAGTTGCGTAATCAGCGGCGGCTGCTTTTTGCTGGACCAACCAGCGGCCATCGAGGCCGCAACCTCGAATTTGTGATTCTGGCCGACCATCAGCGCACCCGGCTTCAGCTCGGCTGAAATGCGAATCGCATCGGGTGGAGGTGCCAGAAGCGCAATGAAAAGTCCAGCCATTCCGAGAATCATTCGGTGCTCCTTTGCGTGACGCGATCCCAAACGAACGTGCGCAAATCGCCGTGCGCATTCTGGCGGACGGTGTGATGGAGGGCAACCCGAGCAGGATTCAGGCCGAATTTATCTTGCCGCGAAACTGCTGTAAATGCCCAAATTTGATAGGCTTATATGAATTTGTCAGGCACGATGATCTGTCCTCTGGTACCCGGCGCGTTGCACCTCGTGGCAATTCGGCGGGTAGAATGAGAGAGAAGGTCGTACCGGAGTGGACGACGCAGAAATACCCCGTTGCCGCTGTGCGGTGCTGCACGTTGCAGAACTGTGACGCGGTGCTAGGAGATAGGACACATGTTGAAGCGTATGGGAATTGCGTTCGGAATGATGGCAACGTTGGCGCTTGCGAACCATGCTTTCGCCGGTGATCACGCACACGCCTGCTGCGAGA
>JBFWWY010000541.1:0-2744 GCA_050245935.1 Phycisphaerae bacterium
CGAGTTTGTTGCCACAATTCCAAATCGAACGCGTTATTCCTTCCTCGCGGGATGGTTGGTCCTCCATGCCGTGTACTTTGGGGCGTTTCTCCTGCCGATACCACCGGGACACGAATACCTGCTGAGTATGCGTCCGGCGGATTTTCCGGCGTTCATCCTGTTTACGGGCATCGGCCTGACGTTCTTTCGCACCATTGCCTATTACCATGACCGGTTGCGCCGGCATCAGCCCCGTATGCCGGTGATGGATTACCTGACGTACGGCACGTACCTTCCGCAGTTTCCGCATGGACCGATCGAGCGCCCTCATGATGCGCTGTTCAAGCTGCAGAATTGCCGTCGTTTTTGGACTCCGCGAACGCTGCTGCGGGGAATCGGGCGATTGAGCTGGGGAATCTTTCTGTTCTGGCTCCTGTGGCGCGCGGGGCCGTCGCTCGACGCGCTCCATCGGGATCACCCTACCTTCGTCGACAAGATTGATGTCGCGAAATTCTTTGACGCGCCGCAGGAGATTCCCGCCTGGGTGTTTCTGCTTTTGATGTTCGGTATGCCAGCGGGACTGTACTACATCGAAAGTGCGTGGGCGCATATCGCGCTGGGGATTTCGCTCTGCTACGGCTTTCTCGGCGAGGAGTCGTACAAGCGACCGTTCCTGAACATGCCCAGCGCGAATTTTCTCTGGAAACACTGGAATATTACGTTGATGCACTGGTTGCGCGATTATGTCTACGCGCCGCTGGGCGCGGGCAAACATCGCTACCGCAACACTTTTATCAATATGACTTATTGCGGACTGATTCACGGACCGCAGTTGCGGTTTCTGGCCTGGGGCGCGTTTGTCGGGGCCACGATGTCGCTCGGAAACTGGATTGCGGAAAAAATGCGCGGCAATCGTAAAGCCCTAAAGTGGCAGGAGAACCCGCAGACCCCGCTCGACTGGACAAAATACTGGATCGCGACGGCACTGACGATGTGCTGGGCGTCGATTGCCGTACTGATCATCGCTGACCCTGAACATTGCGGCACTCGCACGATTCCGCATTTCTTCCGAATCATCGGGCAGGGCATTGCGAATCTGTTTGAATATTGATGAAGCGGTTCGTTCAAGAAGATCGTTGAGAAACGGTGCATTGCCGATTACTCGTTCCCGGCCACAGACTCCGGTAGCGAAAATGTGATTGCCCTCGCCGCGTGGTGCAGGCAGCGCGAAAAACGCAATCGTTACTTCTTGCAATCCGCGTCGCGAGCCGCTTCATAATCCATGATTTTCGCAACCCGGCGTGCGTGACGGCCCCCCTCAAATTCCGTTGTGATCCAGGAACGGACAATTTCCGCGATGGCTGCTTCGCCGACTCGATCGGACCCAATGCAGAGAATATTGGCATCGTTGTGACGCCGCGACATTTCCGCGGAATACGCATCATGACAGAGCGCCGCGCGGACGCCCGGCACTTTGTTCGCCGTAATCGCGACGCCGATCCCACTACCGCAGATCAACACGGCGCGTTCTGCTTCGCCGTTTGAAACTGCTTTTGCGACCTTGATCGCTGCGTCGGGGTAATCACAGGGTTCCGCAGAGTGGGTTCCCAAATCGGTAACGGAGTTGCCCAGCTCTTCCAGCTGTACGCGAATATGCTCTTTGGTGGTGAACCCGCGATGGTCACTCCCAATTGCGATCTTCATTCACATACTCCTCTACACGCAGTGCAACAGCCGCGTCAATTTGTTTTGCGCAGCGATCATAGTCTCCCGGACCACCGCCGATCGGGTCGGCAATATCGCCCTTCGGGTCGAGCAATGCAACTCGATCCGCGGCTTCAGGCAGAATATCGAGTACCGCGTGCCGATGAGATTGCGTCATGGTGAAAACCCGGGCCGCTCGCTGCAGCAGATCCACGGTTACAGGCTGCGATCGATGATCGCCGGCATCGATCCCGCGCTGCCGCAACATCTCGCGTGATCCTTCTGAAATCGGACCGCCGCTGTAGGCGGAAACACCCGCCGACGCGACCTCGTGCCCGGCATCCGAAAGATTCACCTCGGGACCGAGCTTTTTCTTGAGCGCGTCACGAAACAGATACTCCGCCATCGGAGACCGACAGGAATTGCCCGTACACACGAACAACACCAGCGACTGCGCTTTTTTGGCTATGTATCGCTCGCTCACAATTCCCTTTCGCGAAACCCGCCACGAATGATCGCGGAACGCAAGCACTGTCGGCGGCTGCGTAAAGCGTGTTGGACCGTGATCCACCACCAATTCGGGTGTTCGCCCGAATGCGGCAACGATGCGGTCCTGCTCACAACTTGTCGGTCCGCCCCCACGCAATCCGATCGTGAGAACAGGCTGCGCCAACTGCCGAGCAACCTCGCGCAGGAACGGGTGACCGCAAACGGTCGCCCATAGCTCGATTCCATCTTCCCGCGTCGCGTGCGTAGGCAACCCGGAAAAGATCACCGCGCCGGGAAGCAGCGCACGCGCCAAGCGTCTCATCACCGCAGACGAAGTCGGAAATAGCGCTCCAAACGCCGAACGATCCGCGCAGCTTAACCAAGAATCGAACTTGTCGCGCGGTCCTATATCCGAGACGGCTGGTTCCTGCATGTTCGTTGCAGGATCCACGACGGCCACATATTGGCAAAGCGTCGGCACCACGGCGACGCGTCCCGCGCGAATCTGCTCGGAGACGAACCGTGCCGTGTCGCCGTAACTCTTTTCAGATTCTAGGGTTATCCGCCGAATA
>JBFWWY010000542.1:0-2706 GCA_050245935.1 Phycisphaerae bacterium
TTTCCGGGAGCGCGTGCAGGATATCTGCCGCGGTCGAAGCTTGCGCGAGCGCATCGTCATAGCGCGATTCCGCCATAGCGAGATCGGAAAGACTCAGCAGGGCACTCGCCACTTCCCGATGGTCGCTCGGTGCCTCGGTGGTTTCCCAGATCCGCTGTGCGACATTGTGGTATTCCAGATAATGATTTCTCGCGTCTTCGAGTTGTTGACGCACGCGCTGGACGTCGCCCAACGACATTTCAACCGCCGCCCAGTCGCGAAACGCCCCGGTGTTCAGCGGATCGGACTGGGCAACGTCGCGCAGCAGATCGCGTCCTTTTGTCAGGCTGACATAAGCGTCGTCAAACTTCCCGAGATTTGCGTGGCCGGGCTGCCCGAGAATCTGCCCCACACGCCGATAGCCTTGGCCAAGTTCGGTTCGCAGAGATGCGTCGGCGCGGGCGTCCGCGGCCAGCCGATCCAGGTAGTCGAGCGCGGTGGAAGTTGCCCACAACCGCGCGGTGGTTGAGCCCGGCAGTTCGCGAATCTGGTCGTCAAGCTCGAAAACAAACGTGTGCGCGAGTGCGCGGACCTCATCGAATCGATTGTCAGCGACTTTTCGCGCCGAGACAGCTTCGTCGCGCGCGACCACCGCCTGTCGCCACAGGGAAAGCGAAACGATCGATGCGGTGACAATGACGAGGAGGAACGCGGTCGCTGCCGCGAGCGGTACGCGATGCCGCGCCAGCATTTTCCCCAGCAGATAACGGGTTGAATCGCGCTTTGCCTCGATCGGCTCGTCCGCGAGATAGCGTTCCAGGTCCCGACCAAGTTCGCCCGCAGTCTGGTAACGTCGCGCCGGCTCTTTGCTGAGGCATTTTGCCACGATCGTCGCGAGATCGTCCGGCAGGTCGGGTCGATAGTGGTCAATCGGCGTTGGCGGCTCCGATTGAATCCTGCGCAGGATCTCCTGCATCGGACCCTGAAGAGAATAAGGATGACGGCCTGTGAGAGCGTTATACAGCATGACCCCGAGCGAATATACGTCTGAACGCGTATCGAGCGCATCGTGAGCGCCGCCGACCTGCTCCGGACTGGACCAGGGCAGCGAACCGACGAACTGACCGGTTTCGGTCATCGCCGTCATTTGGTGTGCGGAGTCATCGTTGAGCAACTTTGCGAGTCCGAAGTCCACAACACGCGGCACACCGAACTCATCGACCAGCACGTTCGCGGGTTTCAGATCCCGATGAATCACGCCGCGAACGTGAGCCGCCTGAACGCCGTCACAGATTTGTCGAAAAAGCGCGACGATGGTCTCATCACGCAGCCGCGGCGCAGGTGCCGCGCGTTCCTGCTCGCGCTGAAGACAGCGATCCAGCGGCGCGCCCGCGACGAAATCCATGACATAAAAAGTGCGGCCGTCGACCTCATCGCTGGTATGAATCGCGACAACATTCGGGTGCCGCAACTGCGCAAGAATCTCGATTTCCCGGAGAAAGCGTGCGCGGCGCGCGCCATCATCCGCGATTTGCGCATCATGCAGAAACTTCACCGCGACGCGACGCCGCGTCGCGGTGTGAATCGCTTCAAAGACTTCGCCTTGCCCGCCGCGAAATCGCGCGCCGCTGAACTCGTATCCCGACAGCGACTCATACGGCAGCGATCGATCCGATGGACGTGCAAATCGCTGATGCAACGGTCGGCCCGCAGAGTCGTCACCGGATGCGGCACGAAGCCCGTCCGTTTGCCGCACGGCGGCCGCTATCAGCGCGTCATCACTGGAACGATGTTGATATCCATCCATTCCCGAAACACCTTGTCAGGCAAACCGGAAATCGTCACGCATCCATGTTGAACATCAAGCGACAAAGAAGAAGGATTTTCACGCATGGGTCGCAAAAAATGGATCGACCCCGATAATTTCCTTCAAACGAGCGTGGCCGCGGGTACGCAGCATGTGCAGTGCGCCCGGAGAGCGTTGCATGCGCGTGGCGATCTCTGCCATTGCGAGGCCCTGTAGATCATAAAGCCGGATCACGTTGGCATAATCGGGCGGAAGTTCGTTCAGCGCGGCGTCCAGCGAATGTTGCATTTCGCCTTTCGCGATCACGCGGCTCGGCGTCGTCGTGGTCACGCCCAGCAACGCGAACAGATCAACGACCGAATCTCCCGTTGCGTGAATCGCTTGCGCCGTCGGCGGCGGGCGCTTTTTACGCTCCAGTCCCTTGATGGCGTCCTTGAGATTGTTGTCCGCGATGCGGCGAAGCCACGCGAGAAACGCGCCGTCCCCGACGTTGTCAAAGGATTGGATGCGAAGAAACGCTTCGACAAACGTCACCTGCAGAACGTCCTCCACATCGAGCACGCTTTGCCACTTGTTGTTGATCACAATCTGCGGACGAAGTTGCGGCGCTGCTTCCCGCAGCAATTCGCTCAGTTCCGCGATATCGCCGGCAATTGCCCGTTGGTAACGTTCCGCCGTCGCCATAATGCATAATCATACTCCGCGGCGTAACCGTCGCTAACGGGAATTCTTAGTACGCAGTCGAAATTATCGGTGAATCGAGGATGCTGCGTCGCGGCCGACTGATCAGTAACGCGCCCGAGAGGATTCGAACCTCCGACCCCAGGTTTAGGAAACCTGTGCTCTATCCTGCTGAGCTACGGGCGCTTTTTAGCCTCCTCAACTTTCGCCGATGTGCTTCGGAGTGTAGCCAGATGCCG
>JBFWWY010000543.1:0-2682 GCA_050245935.1 Phycisphaerae bacterium
TGTCGGGCAGGTACTTCCGCGAGGTGTCCATCAAGTTCAGGTAGCTGCTCGCGGTGTATGTGCGTTTCATCCGCTTGAGCACGCGATCGCTGCCGGACTGCGCGGGGATATGGAGATAAGGCATCACGCGCGGAAAGTCGCGAATCACGCGGAAAATGTCTTCGTCCCAGTCCGCGGGAAAACTCGTGACGAAACGAATGCGATCGATCTGCTCCACTTCGTGCAGCTTTTCGAGCAGCTTCGCAAACGGCACCGCGACGCCGTCCTCCTGATGTAAGTACGAATTCACCGTCTGGCCGAGCAGCGTGATTTCGCGGCAACCCCGCGACGCGAGTTGCCGCGCTTCTTCGACGATGTGGCTCGCCGGTCGGCTGCGCTCCGGGCCGCGCGTGAATGGCACGACACAATAAGTGCAGAACTTGTCACAGCCGCGCTGCACGCGGATGTACGACTGCAGCACGTTGCCTTCGAGACCGGGCGCGCGGGACAAGTCCAGCGCTTCGAGACTGTCATACTCCAGCGCACGTTGCAACACTTCCGTCCGCCGCGAAAGCGTGCCCGCGAGCGCGGTGATCCGCTCGTGCCGCTGGTTCACCTGGTCGAGCAAGCCGGGCAACTGATTCAATTCCCCGGGGCCGCACAGGATGTCGACGTGCGGCGCTTTGACGAAAACGCCTTCCTTCTCGCGCTCCGCCATGCAGCCGATGACGCCGATGATCGCTTCCGGGCGTTCCTGTTTCAATTTGCGAAGCTCGCCGAGCCGGGCGTGGACCTTGTCCTCGGCATGTTGGCGCACGCTGCAGGTGTTGAACAAAATGACGTCGGCGTCATGAAAGGTATTGACGGCGCTCATTCCCCGTGCGCGGAGCTGCCCTTCGACGAGCTGGCTGTCCAGAATGTTCATCTGGCAGCCGAAGGTTTCCAGGAAATATGTTTGATTCTTCATGAATTCCTACACGCCGTCACGACTGGCATCGACCGGACCTGTGGCAGCCTTCGACCGCTGATTGGCTTCCGCGAGTAGTTGCGTCGCGAGGTCCGCCCAAACCCCTTCACAGGTGCGATTTTCACGGAGTTGAGTCAGATACTCGACAGCAAGATCGGCCCGTTCCAGCCGAAGTGCCGCCAGCCCCGAATAATACAACGCATCACAGCGAAAATCATGCGGTTCCGTCGACCCGGTCAGTCGCGCCAGCACCTCGAGCGCCGCCGCGAATTCGCGCCGGGCCAGATGCATCCGCGCCAACAACACATCGGCACGCGGCACATCGTGCTCATGAAGGAAGGGGCGAATGTCCGACATCGCGACGCTTGCTCCCTCCACGTCGCCGGCATCCACCTCCCGCTGAATGCTCTCCAGCAGGATCGTTTCCGCCGGCAGCTTGGTGACGGGTGCGGCCGTCGCGTATTCCGGCAACAAGCCGTAGCGGCGGCGTTTTTTCTTCTTGGGATTGGCGTCCGCACTCGCACCCTCGCGATCTCGATCCGGCAGCAGATCCTCCGGTACTTTTAACTGACGCGGAATCTGCGTCTCGGTATCAATCAGCACGAGTTCAAGCAGGAGGGATTCAAGCTGTCCGCGCACACGGTTCTTCAGCGGCTCTTCCAATGCCGTCGCCAAGATCAGTCGGGCATTCGCGTTGACGGGCGAGTTGGGCGGTCCGGCATTGCGAGGCGGGGGGAGCACATCCCGATCTTCGCGCTGCGAAAGAAGCTCGATATAGCGGCTGACCGCGTCATCGTACGCACCGGTGCCGTCGAGCGCGCGAAGGATGCGAAGCTGAATCCAATCCCGCAGCCACGGCTCCGCGAGCCTGTCCATGGCGAGTTCGTACGATCGAACCGCCGACGGCCACTCGTTTGCCGCCGCCAACTGCTCCGCATTGGTCAATGCGGGATATCGATCGATGGTGAACCACTCGATTTGAGAGATCGGCTTTCGGAGGGTCTGACGGGAAACGCCCTCAAAAACAAGGCTGCCGTCCTTGAAATCCACGACCTCCACATCCCGGAAGGTGGGCTTTCCCAGCAATTTTACTTCGTCGGCCTCCAGGTCGACGACGAAAAATATTATGAAAATCGCGCCAAGTCGTTTGCGTTTAGGGTGATACATTTCCGAAAAGTATAATAGGCGAGGGACGCGATCGCTTCCCGCGCGCGCGGATTTTGCGCAAAGTTCCCGGATTATGGTTGCGTTATCGCTCCTAATTTAATAAAACACTGCGCAGGGTTGGGTTAAGACAGCGAGGAGTAATGACCCGCGAAGAGGCTCGAAATGCGAAAGTCGTGACCGCTTTGGTCACCTGTATGACAATGGGTGCCATTGTGCTGTTCGCATTGCAGCCCGCCGCCCGGGGTGTCCGCCCCAATTCCATGCTTTCAGCGAGCGGGGGCCCCCTTCTTTCCAGTGCCGTGATTGACTTTGCCCCGGTCGGACATCGTCTGGACCTGACACGCTACGACTGCGTCGTCTTTTCCGATGGCGAGTTGGTGTGGCAGCCGCTCAGTCCGGACATCCGCATTGCAATTGTCGGAAATGGTGAAAATCGTATTCCCGATGCGCAGGCGCGTGACTTGCTCGCAGCGCTGGGGAGCATGCGTTATTCGCTGGGACTACGACTCACAAACCTTTCGTTGGACGAAGCGTCTGACCCAAGTGTCCATCCGGAGCTGCCGCCGCAA
>JBFWWY010000544.1:0-2650 GCA_050245935.1 Phycisphaerae bacterium
GATCCCGAGACGCGCGCGCGCGTGTTGTTCAAAGCAGCCGCAATCATGCGGCGGCGCGTGTACGAGCTTTCGGCGTGGATGTGATTTGAGGTCAGCAAAAGCTGGATCGAAGCGTACGCGGATGTCTGCGAGACGATCGACTTTCTCGATTGTTACGGCCGCGAAATGATTCGGCTCGGCGGGCCCCAGCCGGTGACGCCGTTTCCGGGAGAGGACAACGAGCTTCGTTATATGTCGCTCGGCGTCGGCGTGGTGATTCCGCCGTGGAATTTCCCGCTCGCGATCTGCACAGGCATGACCAGCGCTGCGATCGTGACGGGCAACACGGTGATCGTGAAGCCGGCGAGCACGTCGCCGGTGATTGCTGCGAAGTTGACGGAGATATTTGAAGAAGCCGGGTTGCCGCCGGGCGTGTTGAATTTTCTGCCGGGACCGGGCGGGGAGATTGGCGACACGCTGGTCGAGCATCCGCAGACGCGGTTTATCTCGTTTACCGGCAGCAAGGAAGTCGGACTGGGCATTTTTGAGAAGGCCAGCAAGGTCGGCAAAGGCCAGATCTGGCTCAAGCGCACCGTGCTGGAAATGGGCGGCAAGGACAGCATTCTCGTCGATGAGACAGCGGATCTGGAGGCGGCAGCGGAGGGCATCGTCGCGGCGGCGTTCGGGTTTCAGGGGCAGAAGTGCTCTGCATGTTCGCGCGCGATTCTGCACAAGGACGTGTACGACGAAGTTGTCGAGCGCGTGGTCGAGCGCGCGAAGCGCATCACGCAAGGCGACACGACGACGAGCGAAAACTATTTCATGGGCGCGGTGATCGACAGCAAGGCGTTCAAGAAGATTAACGAGTACATCGGCATCGGCGATAAAGAAGGCAAGCTGATTCTCGGCGGTCAGGGGGTAAAGGCTGACAAAGGTTATTTCATACCGCCGACGATCATCAAGGATATCAAGCCGGATGCGCGGATCAGCCAGGAAGAGATTTTCGGGCCGGTGCTGGCGGTGCTGAAGGCGAAGAATTTTGATGAAGGTCTGGAGATCGTGAACGGGACCGAATACGGGCTGACCGGCGCGTTGTATTCGAACGATCGCTTCCGGCTGGAGCGCGCGCGGCACGAGTTCCACGTCGGCAATCTCTATCTGAACCGAAAATGTACGGGGGCGCTGGTCGATGTGCAGCCGTTTGGCGGCTTCAACATGTCCGGAACGGACAGCAAGGCCGGCGGGCGCGATTATCTGTTGCTGTTCCTGCAGGGAAAAAGCATTACCGAGCGGTTATAGGTGCGAGCGCATGGTTGCGGACGGGAGATTTGTGTTGCGGTGCCCTCCGATTGGTGAGCAGAGGACTTGACAGTTGCAGTCCGAAAATATGGCGTACTACGAGGCTGGTTCAAAGAACACGCGTCAACTTTTGCTCACAACCGTTGATATAATCTGTCCCGTACATTGAATGACCATCAACGGTGATCGGTCTGCCTTGACTCACGGGGGCGCGAAATCTACTATCGCGCATGTTCCTGAGAGGACGACGCGATGGTTCTTTGCGAGCGATGTGAAAAGTCGCAAGCCACATTTCATCTGACCAACATCGAGCCGGACGGCGAGAAGTCGGAACGACATCTATGTGATTCATGTGCCGATGAGGAAGGCTTCATCCCACACGCCAAATCCGCTGTCGATATCTCCATGTATCTGGAGACCTTTCTCACTGCGCCGAAGGCTGGTGCGGCGAAGGATCTGATCTGCGAGGAATGCGGCATCAGCTATCACGAGTTCCGCAAGAGTGGATCCCTAGGTTGTCCGCACGATTATGATGCTTTCAAAGATCCGCTGAGCAAACTGCTCCGGCGCGTACATGACGGCGGCACGACGCATATCGGTAAGACGACCGGCGTGGCGCAATCACCGAAAAAGGATGCCGCGCGGGAGATTCGTACATTGCGCAAGCAGTTGGATGAAGCGGTGAAGGCGGAAGATTACGAACGAGCGGCGGCGTTACGCGATCGGATCAGCGATATGGAAACCGCATGAGTGATTTGTTCAGCCAATTCGTGAAGCAGGCGGGTGAATGGATGCGCGGGGTCGGCCCGCTGCACGAAATTGTCATCTCGACGCGAATTCGGCTCGCACGCAATCTGGCGAACTATCGTTTCATTTCCAAAACGGACGCGGCCGACAAGCGTAAAATCGCACATGAGATTTGCGATGCGATCCGCGCCGCCCCCAGTCTGAATGACTATCTGAACATTGATATTGAAGAACTGGACGAACTCGATCGGGCGTTGCTGGTCGAGCGTCACCTGATCAGCCGGCAACAGGCAGAGGCAAGCGGTGCGCGGCGGTTGGTATTCGATCGCAATGAAGCGGCTGCGATGATGATCAATGAAGAAGATCATCTGCGATTGCAGGTGATGCGCTCGGGTTTTCAACTGGATGATGCCTGGACGCATATCAATCGCATCGATGACGAATTGCAGGCAAATCTGGACATCGCATTCCATCCGCAGTTCGGCTTTCTCACGGCATGTCCCACGAATGTCGGCACCGGGTTGCGGGTCTCGGTCATGCTGCATCTGCCGGCGCTGCGGCTGACGAACGAAATTGATCGGGTGGCCCAGGCCGCGAAGGATCTCAAGCTTGCCATTCGCGGATT
>JBFWWY010000545.1:0-2649 GCA_050245935.1 Phycisphaerae bacterium
TCAGAGCCGCGCCCGTCAGGATGCGGAATGGCGTGACCTTATTGCGACACCTATTCGATTCTTTCCGATGTTCGGCATCAATATGATCGCTGACGCGGTTTCGCTGCATTCTTCCTTCGGATGAGCATTTCGCGCTTATGCAACCGCCCTCCGCTTCCTGACGGGCGCGGCTCTGAACTCATGCCTGACGCCGATATGTTCGCGAAATTCAGAATTTTGTCGGGATCCGAATGATTATCAGACCAAAATCCTGTCGCGATTTTTAATCCACCCCTCCACCCCACCCGTATCTCCACTGGCGGAGCAATGGGCATCCGCCGCTTTTCGCTTTTTTCCTGCTCGATTTTGGAGGGCAAGATGAGGAAATTTTTGTTTTCAGCGGCAGCGCTGAGTCTCGCGGTCGGAACCGCCGCACAGGCTGAAACCATTTACGGCGTTTCGTCCCAAGGGTCGCTCGTTTCTTTCGACAGTGCCAACCCGATGGCACTGATGACCGGTACGCCGATCAGTGGTCTGGCTTCAAACGAAGAAATCACCGGCATTGATTATCGGCCCGCGACGGGCGAATTGTTCGCCGCCGGCTCGTTCAGCAATCTTTACATGATCAACACAGCAACCGGCGCTGCTTCGCTCGTCGGTCCCGGCAGCTTCTCGCCGGCGCTGAACGGTGCCTGGTTCGGCTTCGACTTCAATCCGACCATCGATCGCATCCGCAACGTCAGCGACGCGAATCAGAATTTGGTATTGAACCCCGATACCGGCGGCTCGACCGGAGTCACAGACGTGTTTTACGGTCCCGGCGATCCGAACGAGGGAGCCGAGCCGACGATCGCTCACGTCGCTTATACCAACAGTTTTGCCGGTTCGACCAGCACCCAGCTTTACAGCATCGATGTTGGGCTCGACCTGCTCGCAACGCAGGCCAATAGTGCTGGCACGCTCGGCACCGTCGGCGCGCTCGGCGTTGACGCGGCCAGTGCCGGTGGATTTGACATCTCCGGCGTTACCGGGACGGCTTTCGCCGCATTGTTGCCGGTAGGGTCGAATGCGTCGCAGCTTTACACGATTGACCTGAGTACCGGTGCCGCGACGGCGATTGATCAGATTGCCGGTGGCCTCACGATTACGGCGATCTCGGTTGTTCCGGAGCCCGCCACGTTGTCCTTGCTTGCGCTGGGCCTCGGGCTGTTGTCTGGTCGTCGGCGAAGCTAGGTCCGCGAGTTTTCTGTCGAGGGACTACGGTATCCCGCCCGAAGGCGTCGTGTAGGGCTCCTCCGCTGCACGGCGCCGGGCAAATTCCGGCGATGACTGCGCAGGGGTACTCCTGCGGTCGCATTCCATGACATGGGCATTCGCAATCACGCCGGGTTTTGCTAGGATGAAAAGGGTCGTCAGACAGGTTTATGATTGCATCGCGGCGTGATTATTTGGCTGAGGTTTCGTGACTCCGGAAGATCAAAATCTAATCAAACGGATTGTTGCGCGGGACCGCGAGGCGTTTGCTGCATTCTATGATCGACACGCGCCGCGGATTCTGGGACTTCTCATCCGCCAGTTGGGCAAACGCGCGGAAGCTGAAGACGCGTTGCAGGAAACATTTTCGCAGATATGGTCGCGGGCTTCGCATTATGACAGTCAGCGCGGGTCGGTCATTGCGTGGATGGTTCGAATCGCGTGGACCCGCGGCATTGATGTTCATCGTAAGCGACAAATCGCGATGGCCGGTGGATCGGCGGATCACGTAGAATCGCAAATGAGCAGCGATATTGTCGAACGAAATGATCTGGCGGAATTCACGGTCCTCGCGATGAATCGACTTCCGGAATTAGAGCGAGACCTCATTACACTGTCCTTTTATCGCGGCATGACCCACGAGGAGATTGCACGCGCGCAAGACCTGCCGCTCGGAACCGTCAAATCCTGCATCCGCCGGGGCATGCAGCAATTACGTGAATCGCTCAGTACAAATGGTGATGGAGGCGGACATTGAACCCTTCCCACAAGTTTGGTCATCCGCAGGAACTTGCCGCGGCGTATTCCGCCGGTGCGATGTCACCGGACGAGTTGGCAGCGTTTGAAGCGCATCTGGAAGGTGGCTGCGCGGTGTGCGAGGCTGCGATTCGGTCGTACGATCACGCGGTGGTTCATTTGTATCAATCCATTAGGCCGGTTTCGGCGAGCGGAGCTTTGCGCGATCGCGTCCTCAAATGCACAGAGAGTGATGTGCGCGATGACACTCCGGTAGGGGAGCAAGGTGCGGCGACCGGTCGGCAGGTTTGGCGCGACTGGTCCGCGGATTCACAGGAGATCCTTATCCGCAACTGCGCCATGACCGGTTGGCAGGATACGGGCGTGCCGGGCATCGAGGTTCGCCGGCTTTCGGTGGATCGCTCCCGAAATCAAATGACCGCGCTATTCCGCATGGCCCCTGGAACTTCCTACCCAAAACATATCCACGACGGTCCGGAAGAGTGTTACGTGTTGCAAGGCGATCTGTGCGTTGGCGAACAGGTCATGCATGCGGGTGATTATCAGCGTATGGCACCCGGGACGCAGCACGGTGTCCAGTCCACCGAGAATGGTTGCGTACTCCTGATCGTGTCATCGCTCAGCGACGAGATGAACTAGTTTCGTCGTCGCCGCTTGGCC
>JBFWWY010000546.1:0-2634 GCA_050245935.1 Phycisphaerae bacterium
CGTTTAATGGAATAAACGGTCGATCGGGCGTTTTCAACGGCGTGATTCCGCGCGTCCCAGCCAATCGAAAATTCGTGTGTGCCACTTTTTTTTGTGCGGACGCCGAGAACGGAGGGCAGGCGTGCTTCGCCGGTTTCGTCGCGAAGAAGGCGCGGACCTTGCTCGTCGGCGATTGCGACGAGTGAAAACGTCGTGCCGAGATCGATACCGATGATGGGGTCGGAGGAGTTACTCACATTTCCCGCTTTCCATCCGCGTATTCGATCAACCGGTCGTAGTAGCGCTGGGCATTCAGCCCGACGCGGAGCTGGTAGCGAATCGACTCATCGCCGGGAAGCTCCAGCGCGAGGTTGTGAATCACGCTCAAATTCGCTTCTGCTGCGACCAACACGTCTTTGCGAATCGTCGCCAGCGACTCGAGATCATCTGCCGCGCGGGCGTCATCGATTTGCTCGCGAAGCTCCAACGTTTCGCCGAGCAATTCCGGCGGCACAGTTTTGTTTTCATCGCTGCGCGGGCCACCGTGCAACTGAAGCAAGTATTCGGCCCGCGCCGTAGGGGACTCAAGCGTCGCTTTCGCTTCGTTGAGCAGGGCGGCGGCGCGGACGGCGTCGGCGGCGAATTCAGTTCGCGCCATCCGATCCGGGTGGATTGCGCGCGCTAATTCGAGATGACGTTTCGCAACGTCGGCGGAGTCTACGGCGTGTGTGATGGGCAATCCGAGAATTTCGAAGTAGGTCGAGGCACCGCGCTGGGGAATCGTCAACGTGGCGCAGGCCGGGCAGTACAAACTGCTCGTTCGATTCGCGTCACATACGGCACACCGCGCGATGTTCGCCGACATTTTCGTGGTCGCTTCTTCGATGGAGAATGGCTCCGCAATCATTTCCTAAACCGTGCCTGGTTCGAAGACCCTAAGGTGATAGTGGCACAGGCGAAACGCCTATGCCACACGCAGTCGTTCGCGTCGCAATTGCCGACGCGTATGCCTCAACCATGCTACGCGGAGTAACTGGAACCGCAGCCGCAGCTATGCTTCGCATTCGGATTGTTGAAAACAAAGCCGGCGGCCATCATGGTTTCCTTGTAGTCGATCTCGGTCCCCCCGAGATTACCCACGATGAAGCTCTTGAGATCGCAGACGATCCTCAGGCCATGTGACGTAAAGACTTCGTCTTTTTCGTTCACCGGCGCGTGCGCTTCGTCGCGCAGGTCGAGGACGTACTGCAGTCCGCTGCAGCCGCCGCCTTTGACGCCGACGTAGAGGTACATCGACTCCGGGTAATTGTCCTTTTCGAGGATGTCCTTGATCTGCTTGGCGGCCGCGTCGGTCAGCGTGATGCCTTCGGCGGACGCTACTTCGTGGGCGCTTTCGCGCACGCTGGGCAGATTCGTCTCGGTCGTCTTCGCTTCGATGATCGTTGATGTTTCCGGAGCAGTGCTCATTATTTTCCTTTCTGCAAGCTGCAGACAAAATTCAAGAAATTCCGCGCGCGTTTTCCATATCGCGTATTCATTACGTTGCCGGCTTGCTGCGTCCAGCACGGAGGCACGGACGCTACTTTCCAGCATCCCGACGCGTCAGGACAGCTTTTTAGCTGGTCACCGGTTCGGCCGTCTCCATTTTCTTGCCGGATTTTTCCAGCTTCTTCTCAAGATCTTTCACTGCGGCGCGGATCGCGTCTTCGGCGAGCACGCTGCAGTGAATCTTCACCGGCGGCAACGCAAGCTCTTTGACGATCTCAGTATTTTTGATGTCGAGTGCGCCGGCAAGTTTCCGGCCTTTCAGCCATTCGGTCGCGAGCGAGCTTGATGCAATCGCCGACCCGCACCCGAAGGTCTTAAACTTCGCGTCGATGATGTTCTGCGCTTCATCGATCTGAATCTGCAGTTTCATCACATCGCCGCACTCGGGTGCGCCGACGACGCCGGTGCCGACATTGTCCGCGTTTTTGTCGAGCGAGCCGACGTTGCGCGGGTTTTCGTAATGATCGATAATTTTGCTGCTATATGCCATGGAACTTCTCCCTATCTGATTACAATCTCATTGTCATTCGGAATCACGGGAACCAGCAATACATTCACTCCGTTCTGGCTTTCCAAAACCTCGTCGGCTTTCGCCATCAGAATCGCATACTCGTGCGACCGCACATTTTCGACGGTAGGCATGACGGGAACATACCACCAATCGTTATCTTGTCGGACTAACTCTCGCTTTACCTCAAGGCGGTATCCGGTTGGCTGCATACCGTCCAATACATCCTGCACCTTATTGCTGATGTCGTCGGCGGTGACGGAACGATAACTCATTCCAAAACTCCAAAATTACGAAGCGCTGCATAAGTGTTGCTGACCGCGACCCGCGCAGGTTCTTTGTCAATCGAGCGACCGGGGCAATAATCAGCGTCACAGCGACTCGCGTACCCCTGCAACAAGAGTGAAGTTAGATCCCGTGCACCGCGCCGATTCGTTCGCCGCCATGTCGCACGGGCGACTTCCTGTAATTTTAGGTGCGTCCAGGTACCCATATCGGCTCTCGGTGTTTCTCCTGTCTCAATCAGGTTTGCCGTCGTTGCGGCAAACATTGCGTAGTAAGCGCGGCTGACCGAACTGCGAAAGCAATTTTCTTTCAGG
>JBFWWY010000547.1:0-2633 GCA_050245935.1 Phycisphaerae bacterium
CGTCCCGTGTTGATCCGTCGCGTAAAAATAACTGTTGCGAACGTGCACGTCAGCGCCTACAAAGATCATGGCTGTCTCCTTTTTTCAATTGGCCCGAAACAAGGCCGTCGGTACGAAACGTTCAAAAACACATGAACCCAGCGTACCAAAGGAGACAGCTGTTTTTTCATGACATTAGGGTGTGTTGTTGTCGCGCCAATTCAGGTCGGTTTTATGTAAACTGCTATCGCGACGACAACGCACCATCTGCGAAAATGTGCACGCGGATTCGAAATCACTGGGCTTACCTGATGGTGCGTCAGCGTCGCTAGAATCTTCGGTGAATGTCGCGTCAACCGCAACGACGCCGACGCATCCTGCGCGGCTTAAATGGTCGCGCTGAACCGCCGTATACTCCGGGGCGCAGTTACCTGTAGAGCGCGGGGAACCGCTTATGTGGGACTGGAGGCACTGACAAGTTGCGCCACGTCAACAAAATAATCGTTAAGGGTGCCACTGTCTTGTCGTACTCGACTTGACAGTGTCCGCTGCCCAGGAGAGCGGAATCAAATCGTCCGCGAAGTTGCCGCGTCGAACACCGACAAGCCGAGTACAACTTGTCCTTGCCACCCGATCGTTTTTGATTACAAATTTGGCAACGCGGAATTGTCACCCGCTCAAGTAAACAAAATTACTACCCAAGGCCCATTGGGGGTTCAGCAGATCATTCCGGTTCGCCCACGATGAAAATATCAACAGCAAAGGCCAAGAGCATCACGAAAGACTGGCAGAATGAGTTCCCAAGTTTGGGAGTTTATAAGCCGTTACGCCTTCTGCGGAGGTGCGGCCCCATTTTGGTGGGACTGTGCCTAGAGCGGGCCTCATCCGGCGACATCTACAAACCTATCTTTCACAGCCATTGTTTGCTTCGTCAGTTTCCAACAATTAGCCTGTCATTAGCGGTACAGTTACAGGCAGCAAACGGTGCTGGTGCATTCATTTCCGTGAAGTTCCACGCGTCCAAACTGGCAGAGAGTGCGGCGAAAATGCGCGCATTGGCATTGCTTCCTTTGGAGGGAGATCTGAAGCTTTCGCAATTTGATAGTGCGTGTGCCAAATGGCTGCTTCAGCAGCAATCACCTTATTGGCCATTGGTTCTTGAGGATCGAATCCTGCTGTATGCGTGGAGTGGGATGGATTTTCAAAAGGCGCTGCGAGAAGCAGAAGCGATGCTGGAGTCGTGGCCTTCTTTCGTCACCGACAAGATCGGGGGGACATCGGGATGGATTGCGCGGGTGGCAAGGGCGGCAGGCGACCGAAACGCCTTGGAGAATACTCTCGCTTCCGAAATTGAAGCGCATGGTTTAATTAACCTGCCAACGGGTACCTTTTTCCCGTAAGTCTGCTTTACCGTCGCAATCTCAACGCGCTTAAGCGGGCGGGTTGCATGCTTTCGCCGGGCGTATTTGTGGTTGTTTCATCGGATTCGCAGCCGCGATTGAATGACAAATCCAATGGGATTAATCAGGCGAGTCGTAAGCATGTCTTGTGTGAGAGCAGACGCCTTACGGAAACGAACATGGTGACCCGCTTCGCGGTACATCATGTCACCCAACTCGAAAATCGTCGCGCCGCTCACCGTTCCACCAGTGTCTTCACAACCCCCTCCGCATCGCGCACAAACGTCGGCGTCCAGACGCGGCGGCATTGCCAGCCGAGCATGTTGAAGATGCCGGTGCGGTAGATTTCCCAGTCGACCGGGTCGTCGCTGCCTTTGTAGCGGTTGAAGTCGCAGAGCACGCCGAGGACGTCGTCGGCCGCGAGCCTGCTTCGCGCGGCGCCGTTGCCGTTTGTCGCGCCGTTGCCGGAATGTGCCGCCTGCTGCGCGCCACTGCGTTGATACGCGACGTCGATGCAGAAGCCGTCATTGCCCCACGGCGACGCCGCCTGCCCGCCGTTCGCCGCCAGTTGCTGCGCGAGCGCGGCGGCAAAGCGCGACGGATGTTTCACATCCCCGCCGTGCGGCATCGCGCCGAAAAGGGTGGCCGTGTTCTTCGCGGGTTCGATCGCGGCGAACGCATCGGTCAAGCGATCCGCGAATTGCAGATACGCAAACAACAGCCACCCGCCGGCGGCGTTCTGTCCTTCGGGGATCGGCGGCAGCGTTTCATATTGCGAGCGCGGGATCGACGTGACGACGTGAACGCGCTCTTTCGCGCGGGTCACGAGCACGTTCAGCCGTCGCCCGCCGCCCGCCATCCCCAGCGGGCCGAAGCGGCGATAGAAACGGCCTTTCGGATCGGGACCGTAGGTCGTGCTGATGATGATGTGATCGCGTTCGTCGCCTTGCACATTTTCGAGGTTTTTGACGAACAGGCCGCGGAATTCGCCTTCGTCGCTGCGGGACCGCGCGTCCGCGAGTTTGGCCGCGAATTTCTCGTCATGCAGCGCAAGCTCGTCGAGTCGCTCGGCGATGAGATCGCGTTGCGAAACATTGAAGCACGCGATGCCGATCGACGGCGGCTTTTTCTGGTCGAGCAATTCGCGGACCAGTTCGCAGACGCGCTGCGCTTCGCGCTCGTTCGTGCGATTTTCGTAGATGCCGTCGACGCGAATCAGCGACACCGGCGACGTGCTCGGCATCCGCGCCGGAT
>JBFWWY010000548.1:0-2629 GCA_050245935.1 Phycisphaerae bacterium
CGTCTTGGCCCCGTGCTTGGCGCAGGGGGTTCGGTTTGTGACGATGCTCAGTTTGTCGAACGGGGTTCGGATGGTCGCATAGCATGCCAGCGAGTGCGGCGCGGTGTTCGTAGAGGAATTGCTCCACGGTTTGTGTGGCGGCGCTGATGGCTTTTGCTTCGTCTGTGCGGACAAAGTGCGGAAATTCGTCGATAAACGTGAGGATGCAGCTCGGTTCACTGCCGAGGATGGGAATCCCGCGTTGCGCGTACTCCGCGAGAATCGCCGCGTTTTTCTGTGCGAGTTGGCGTGCATCGTCGAGCAAACCTTTGCTGATCATCGGCCGGCCGCAACACTCGACGCGCGGGATAATCACTTCGCAGCCGATGGCTTCCAGCAAACGCACTGCGGCGATGCCGACTTGCGGCCAGAAATAATTCGTCCAGGTGTCGGCGAAGTAGACGACCTGCTTTGACTCTTGTGCGTCGCGCTTGGACCGGCTGAGAGCCGGTCCCCCACTTTTAATTCCCCCACTTCCAATTCCCCCACTTTCATTTCCCCCGCTTTCAATTTTTCCACTTTCAATTTCATCACTTTCAATTTCACCACTTTCAATTTTCCCACTTTCCGCTCCACCAATTTTTGGTCCCTCACGTTTGTCGTGCGTCGCGAACCACTGGCGAAAGGTCTGTTTCGCGATCGGCGGGAGCGGGACGCGGCGGTCGAGCCCGTAACGCATTTCGAGCAGCGCACGGGTGAAGGCGTTGTCCTGGAAAAAGTTGGAAATCGACGGCGAGATGGCGGCGAGTCGCAGATTCTGCGGGACATTCGCGATGAATTTCGCCGCCGCCGGCACGCCGCTCTTTTTATACGTCTGCGCGAGCCACTCCGCCTTGAGCCGCGCCATGTCGACGCCGGTGGGGCATTCGGTTTTGCAAGCTTTGCACGAAAGGCACAGGTCCATCACGTCGTGCAACGCGGGGTCGTCGAGCCCGTCGAGCAGGCCTTCGCCGTGCAGCGCGGCGCGCAGCGCGACCGCGCGGGCGCGTGTCGTGTGCTGCTCCTCCATCGTCGCCATATATGACGGGCACATTGTGCCGACGAGCTTTTGGCGGCATTGACCGACACCGGTGCACATGCCCGCGAGGCCGGCGATGTCCTTGTGTTCGCCGTAGTCGAAGTAGAGTTCGCGATCGTTGGGCTTGGGTTTGTTGCGATAGCGAAGATTCTGCGTAATCGGCGGCGGATCGATGATTTTGCCGGGGTTCAGCAGATCGTGCGGGTCGAACGCATTCTTAAGCAGCCGAAACGCTTCGATAATGCGCGGTCCGTACATCTTTTCCAGCGCCCATGACCGCACCAGACCGTCGCCGTGTTCGCCGGTAAACGCGCCGCCGAACTTTGCGACGAGTTCGCGCGCCCGCTCGGCAATGCGTGCGAGCTTCTGCACGTCGGCGTCTTCTTTGAGATTGAGCACGGGGCGGACGTGAATGACGCCGACGCTGGCGTGTGCGTAATAGCCGAGCTCGGCGCAGCCCTCTTCGTTTACCGCATCTGTCAGTTGCTCAAGATATGCGCGCAGGTCGCGCGGATCGACTGCGGCGTCTTCGATGAATTCGTGCGGCTGGCGATCGCCGGGCTTGCACATAATAAGCCCGAAGCCGCGCTTGCGCATCTCCCAGACTGCGGCCTGCACCGCGCGGTCAAACACACGATGTCGCACGACGCCGATGTTTTGCTTCGACAGCGAAGCGTCGAGCGATTCAATTTTTTCGCGCAGCGTCGCTTCGTCGTCGGCGTAGGCTTCGCAGACGAGAATCGCCTTCGGGATGTCCGTCAGAAACTGGGCGCGAATGGTGGGTTCGATTTCGGGCGCACCGGCACAGAGCAGTAAGTCATCGAGCAATTCGACGGCGGCGGGGTCGTGTTCCAACACAGCGGGCGTCGCGCCGACCGCGTCGAACACGCTGTCGAACTGGACGACGAGCAGCGCGGCGTGCCGGGGTTTCGGGACAAGCCGCAGCTTCGCTTCGACGACCAGCGCAAGCGTGCCTTCGCTGCCGCAGATGATCGTGGCGGGGTTTGGCGCGTCGGACAAGCAGAGACGATCGAGCGCGTAGCCGCCGTTGCGACGAAGCACGCGCGGATAGCGGTCTATTATTTCATCGTGGAAACTTGTGCGGATTCCGTGGATGGCGGAGGCGATTTCTGAGGGGATCGTGTCCGCGCGAGACGGCTCGGCGGGAGCCTCGCCCTCCCGTTGGGGCGGGCCTGGTGTGTTGGAGTCCCGCCTCCTATCGTTCGCTTCCCGCGCGTTTTGCTCGGCGGGAGCCTCGGTCTCCCGTTTGGGCGGGTTATAAAACTGCCCCACAGTCAGTTCGTTGCTATCGCGCCGGACAAAGGGAATTTGTGGGGTACGGCCGTTTTTTTCGGGGAGGTCGCGGTACGGGTGGTGATGCCACGTGTGCAGCGAGCCATCCGCAATGACGACCGTGAGCTCTTCTATGTAGTCGACGGTGCGGCCGTAGTAGATCGAGTGCGCACCGCAGGAGATGTTTGCAATCATGCCGCCAATCGTCGCGCGACTGGACGGTGCCACGTCCGGCGGAAAGGTCAGCCCGTACTCCGCAAGCGTCGCGTTGAGGTCGTC
>JBFWWY010000549.1:0-2629 GCA_050245935.1 Phycisphaerae bacterium
CCGCCGACGCAGACGACGTTCCGAACTGCTTCGTCGATCGCGTTCGCCGCCATCCAGTAGGGATCGATATCAGCCAGACTACGCTGCAATCCGCAACCGATCGCAACCGCACGATCGGACGTCAGCACCGGCCGCACGACCGCCGCATCACACGGCCCGCGTCCCAGTCCCATGAACGGCTTCACGACGCTGCCGCCTTGCACTTCGTGATCGTATTTGCGCACGATCCAGTTTTTCGAGGCGACTTCCGGGCGTGCGAGGTGTGCGCGCAAGCGGTCCAGGGTTTCGGCGTTGCCTGCTTGTTTCGTCGATTGTTTCGCTTGATCGGTTCTTGTCGGCGGTGTCCAAGTCGCGTCGCGCACCGTGCCGGGAATTCCGTTGTGGAGGAAGTTCATTGACAATGCGCCGACAAGCGTGCCATTGAACTTGATGTCGAGAGCAAGTGACTCTTTCGACATTGCCAAGCCAAATTTTCCAATAACAGTTGCTTCTGATCCTTCCGCTCTCGCACATTCCATGAATTTTTCAATGTTGGGAGGCGGGACGGCGAGCACGAAACGCTCTTGTGCTTCGCTGATCCAGATTTCGTCATAGCGGAGGCCTTCGTACTTCAGTGGCACCTTTTCCAGCTCGACCATCGCACCGACGTGCTCACCCATTTCGCCGATCGCACTGCTCAATCCGCCGGCACCGCAATCGGTGATCGCGGTGAACAGGCAGCCGTCGGCGTGATCGCGGGCGCGCATGATCGCGTCGAGTGCGCGTTTTTCTTCGATTGCGTTACCGATTTGCACGGCGTGCGAGAATTCGTCGGTGTGTGTGTCGGTCATTTCCGCGGATGAGAATGTCGCACCGTGAATGCCATCGCGACCGGTGCGGCCGCCGAGGACGACAATCAGGTCACCGGCGCGCGGCTCCTTCTTTACCTTGTCGCGCGGAATCAGACCAATACAGCCGCAGTACACAAGCGGATTCGCGAGGAAGCGCAGGTCGAAATCGACCGCGCCGTTCACCGTCGGAATGCCCATCCGGTTGCCATAATCCGCCACGCCTTGCACGACGCCGCGCAATACGCGCTGCGGATGCAGGACGCCTTTCGGCAATTCGTCTTCCGGCCAGTCGGTCGGCGCGACGCAGAAAACGTCCGTGCTCGCAAAGGGCCATGCGCCGAGCCCGCAGCCGACCACGTCACGAATGCAGCCGCCGATACCCGTTGCCGCGCCGCCATACGGCTCGATCGCGGACGGGTGATTGTGCGTCTCAACCTTGATCGCGACGCCGAAGTTCTCGTCAAAGCCGATGATGCCGGCGTTATCGACGAACACCGACAAACATTCCGGCCCGCGTTGCAGTTCGATCAGCGTTTGCGTGGATTTTGCGATGGTGTCCTTGAGCAGATTCTGATACGACGCTTCAATTGTTTCTTCGCGCCGTGCACCGGATCCGGGAAACGCTGCGCCGCAATACCGAACTGCGCTTTTGAGCGTCTTATGTACGCAATGCTCCGACCAGGTTTGTGCCAGCGTTTCCAGTTCCAAATCCGTTGGGTCGCGATCAAGTTCACGAAAATGTGCCTGGATCGTTTTCATTTCCGCCAGACTCAGAAACAGGCTGCCGTCGCGCGATAATTTCGTCAGCGCATCCTCGTCCAGGTCGCGAATCGCGACGTGTCTCAGATCGAAAGGTTTCGTCGGCGGTCGCGGTGCGGGTTGAACGCCGGCCGAGCCGGGCAGGACATCTTCGATGCAATCATTGGCCAGTCGCGCGCACACCGCGCGAACGAGGTCCATGATTTCGAAGTTGCCCGACACTTCCAAACGGCGCGCGGTGCGTACGCTTTCGACGTCAAGCCCGGACGCACGCAGCTCCTCGCGAATGCTCGCAGCCGCCGGGTCCATGACGCCGGGCTTCAGGTGAATTTCGACTGTCTTTGTCCCGTTTTCGGCGGCTTGTGCAACAGCCGGCTTCAGCGGCTCGGCATGCTCCAGAATTGCCTCATGCAAAAGCGGCTGCGCCACACGCAGCGCCGCTTGCTCCTCAAACGCACCTTCCAAAAAATAACGGCGGCTCACGCGAACCGTTTCAGCATGCGCAAGCCCGGCCTCGCGCAGCAGTGCGAGGACTTGCCGGTCCTCGGGACTCGGCAAGAACTGATCCTTGGTGCGAATCTCAAATCCGAGCACGATCATGGGCGCTTTCCAATTCTCAGGATAAACCGGACGCAAACGGGTTGAGATGAGATCGTACAACAAGGCAGCAAGATCGTCTCGGTCCTCCAGCAGATTTGACGTCATCCTCAATTCCGCTCATTTTCCGCACACATGGAACAGGAAAGTGCGGCACGAAGACTTCGCCGGAAGCTGGGCGTCGGTCATCGCGGTTTTCGCGTCGACAATCGCGTAAGTGCAGGATTCGCGCTGCTTCTGCTGCTGCTTGTTCCCATGCTGATCGATCTGGGCGCGTTTCAGCTTCGGATGCGCGATCATCTCCCCGATCTCAAGGTCTGGCTCCCGCTCTCTGAGTTGTTCGTTAACGGCGAACGCGAAACGCCGATGTATCCCGAGCGCGGCTGGTATCTGTACCCCCCAATCTTCCTCATACTGTTGTATCCGCTGACGCTTTTCAGCAC
>JBFWWY010000550.1:0-2625 GCA_050245935.1 Phycisphaerae bacterium
GTCCTTGAAGGAAAGCGTTGCTGGCATTCTCGAATTCGCGTGTCATGGTGTAGAGGTCGCCGAGCCGCAACCAGCAGCGCAGATTCTCCGGGTCGACGGAAACTGCTTTTTTCAACTCTTCAATGGCAAGATCGATCCGGTCCGTTTCCTGGTACAGAGAGGCCAGTTCAAAGTGAAGGTCGGCGGTGGGCCGTTCGGCGAGACGGTCGCGCAATGTTTCTTCCGCGCCACGTGTATCGCCGCGTGCCGCAGCAAGTTGGCTTCGGAGGGTGACAAGATCCGGCGCGTTCCCGTGCCGCAACTCCAGTTTCTCCAACTGGCCCTCAACCCCAGCCAGCAGTTCATTTCGCTCTGCCGGCGCCCGCTGGGCATATTCGATCGCCGCCCACAGTTTTCGCGCCTGCCGGGTTAAATCGTCGTCCGAGATATCGTTCCAGTTTTCCTTGGTTTCCTTATAGGCACGCTCGAAGTCCTCGAGTTCCACATACCACGCGAAAAGTTGATCACGCATCCCGCGGGAGAGACGCCCGCCGGTGCTTTGGACGCGTTCCATGGCCCGCACGGCGCGGCGGATCTGGCCGGTTTTGCCGAACGCATCACTGAGCAATGCGCACAATTCCGGCGAGACGGTGCTGAGGTCCTGCACCAGCGGCTCGATCAGCTTAATGGCCTCGTAATAGTCGCCGCGCGCGTGGGCGAGAAGTCCATCTAAAAATGCAATGAGATTGGCCGACGGCTTGACCGGCATCGCGGCAACGCTCTCGCGATATGACTGATTGGTTCGCGTGGCGTCGGCCAAGGCACGCTGTGCCCGCGCTGTGTCTCCTTCACGGGTGGCGATCTCAAACTCGAGCAAGTACATCTGAATCGCTTCCGGCTCCGCGCGAAAGCGGTATTCGCGTGCTTCGAAGGCGTCCAATGTCTTCTGGACATAATCGGTGCCGTTCGCGGGGAGCTCTCCTTTGCTCAGCGCGATGCGGGATTGCAGCGTAAACTGCGCGAGTAACCAGTCGGACGTGACCGGAAAGCCATTGGGAATTGCCACTGGATCCGGGCGCGCTTGTGCGGTGTCGAGGAATTCCTGGGCTTTTTCGAGTTCGCGATGCTGCAGCCACTCATTGCCGATGATGATGTCCTGCATCGCATTCTGCGGCTGAATCCTGACCAGGATCTCGCGGGCTTTGTTCATCGACTCCGTATCAGGCTGCTGGGTCTTTCGCATGACCTCGCGGGCCTTTTCGCGATACAGTTGCGCCAGAAGTGACTGGGGATCGAACGCGTTCGGATCAAAATCGATCGCTTCGCGCAACGGCAGACGCTGGGCGTCCATGTCATCAGGATGCTCGATTTTCGCAATCTGATAGCGAAGGACATAAGCATTGGTTTTCTGTTCGTTGGGGGCTGTTACGTTTTTCAATTGATTCAAAACGTCGTCGACATCCGACTTGGCGTCGTTCACTTTTTCCTGACCGAGCTTCGCATATGCAAGCGCGAGCATCGCTTCCGTGGATTTCTCCGCCTGTTTTCGCGCGACGAACTGCATGTCGCTGTAGTTACGCACGGCCCGATAGACGCCGAAAAGCTTGCTGAGGATTTCCTTGTCATCGGGGCTGCTTCGCAGAATACGCCGGTATGCCGTCACCGCGCGGCCGAGGTGATCGCGCAGGCGCGGACGGGTATTCATGACTGCCGTCGCGTATTTGCGCAGAACCTCTTCATCATCAGGGTATTGCTTGAGATAGGTGATGTACTCTTCGTACGCAGTTTCCCATTGCTGGGCGGCCGTCGCTTTTTCTGCCGCCGCGAGCGCATTCGCCGCGCGGGCGCGCTTCTGATAGAGCCGTGCGCCGACGGCGCCGCCGCCGACAATCGCGACCAGCAAAATGAGCAGGAGTAAGAATCGAACGTTTACAGCAGCGGTGCGCGTCTTCATGATGGGTGCCTTGAAGCGGGTTTCGCTTTAGAAGTTTCGCGGCGATGAAAGCGCCGGAGAATCCTACAATACGTTAATATCGGCATCGCAGTGCCGATTATTTGATCATTGGGAAACATTCGAATGCAGCGTATGACTACATGCCGGATTATACGCCGACCGAAGCGGAGCGCGGCCAACGAAGACTATTTTACGCGCAGCGTTGCGAAAGGAAAGCCGCCATGCGCGCTCCGGTGAAAGCCGCCAAGCCCCGGTCACCAGAGGGCAATGCAGCGATCTGGGGGCCGGATTCGTTGGAAAATCCCCATACTGTGGAAGATAAGCAGTCACGCGTCGAAGCCATGTTTGACGCCATTGCCCCGACTTATGAGCGGGTGAACCGGCTTGCCACCTTCGGTCGCGATGCCGCCTGGCGACGGAAAGCGATTGCCGCGATTCGGCCCCAGAAGGGGGACACTGTGCTGGACGTCTGCTGCGGAACCGGGGATATGCTGCGGATGCTTGCGCAAGTTCAGCCGAATGCGGCGCGACTCGTGGGCGTCGATTTTTCTGCAGGCATGCTCGCCGGGGGGGTGTACGAGCCCACTGCGGCCCCGATTTCCCTTCTGCGCGGCGATGGCCAACGACTCCCGCTGCTCGATTCGACGATGGACGCAGTGACGTGCGCGTTCGGAGTTCGAAATTTTCAGAAT
>JBFWWY010000551.1:0-2621 GCA_050245935.1 Phycisphaerae bacterium
CCGATGAAGCGATCCAGATCGGTTTCGCTGAAACCGCGTGCCGTTTCCCCGGTGTCAAGATAGATCATGCCCAGCGGAGACACCGGCCCCAGCAGCGGCCCCGCCATCACGCTGACGCGGATCTCGCTGGAAATTCGCGGTACGAGCATGAACAGGTTGCGGTCGAGTGCACGCGATTGAAGCGACTCGCCGATCGGTGTCAGATCGGCTGGTTGACCTTCGCGAAAACGGCCCTCCACGTACTCCATCGCGCCATAGTTATAGCGCCGCAATCCGATCCAGATCCGATTCGCGGGAAACAGCTCGAAAAGGGCATGGAAGACGGCATCCATAAACGCCGTCGGCGACGTGCATTGCGAGATGGAGACATTAATCCGTCCGCAACTGACGAGTGTGTTCCGTGAGAGGACGATGGGGTCATCACCCTTTTTCAGCACCGTGCCGGTTGGCAATTGTGTCGCCGCGAAGCGCTCCAGCGCTTCCCGCGTCGTGACGACCCTCGATTTGTCTGCGTTGGGATCGTGAAACTCCGGGAATGCGCGGAGCTGATAACCTGCAATTTCGATGCAGTCGCCGGAGTGAAGCACCGTCCGGCCGTTCAGCTTGACGCCGTTCATCGTCGCAGCTTCGCCGTGCTTATCTTTTTCGACGACCCAACCGCCATCCATATCGGGAAATATCAACAACTGCCGGGGCGCGATCTGCGAACCGCTGAGTCGGATTTGGCACGTCTCATCGGTCCCGATCGAAATTTCCTGGCGCGCGCAGACCAGATCCTCAATCATGCTGTCGTTCTGAAGGACAATGATCCGCATGGTGATTCGCCGTTTCTACGTGCGAGGAAGCAGCCGCGATATGAGACCGTTTTTTCCTCGGTCCTTTCATTCCATTATCGTTCTGAAGGCGTGCGAAACTCAAGTCGTTCCGAGAAAAATCGCACTTTGAATCAGCAGCGTAATCCTTTTCCACTTCGCACAGGAATTTCGTCCGGACCGACGAGCGGAATATTTACGTCCCTCAAAAATTGACCGATTGACACCCAAGCGGTTCGGTTTACAATCCGCTGCTCGACTGAGCGAAGGGGTCGTAGCTCAATTGGTCAGAGCGCCGCCCTGTCACGGCGGAGGCTGCGGGTTCGAGTCCCGTCGACCTCGTTTCCCTTTGTACATCTGAACTTGTCTCAGCACGTCGTCGCATTTTCGCGCGGATCGTCCTCTCCGTTCGAACCGACAGCATGATCGACGGTGGGTATCCACCGCGCGCGCTGAATGATCCCCCACAGCAGGCAACTCGCATACAGCACGAATTGTGTCAGCGCGCGCACCAAAGCCGTGGTTGCTGCACCCCGAATCGGTTGGCCGGGAATCAGCAGCAGCGCTGCGATCGCGGTGGTGCCGAGCGTGATCACCTGTGCCGGAACCTGCATCCAGAACATGCGCATCTGTGTAACGGTGACGCCGAAGACGGCCGTGAGGAGCGCGATGACTTGTGCCAGAAGTACAATCTGCAACGCCGCCTGATACGCGGCATATTCGGGACGATAAAGCATTCTCATGACAACCTCGCCAAACGGCACCAGGATGATTGTCATCCCCAATCCCACCGCCAGCGCCAGGCCGATCAACTTCAGTAGTAAGCGAGCAAAGCCCGGACCGGGCGCTCGGTAGAGAAGGGAAATGCGATTTGCGGCGGCGTTCGACGCTTGAACCACGACGAGATTCCCGAGCAGCGTCAGCGTCACGATAGCGCCAAAATATCCAAGGGCTTCTGCCGAGCCGAGATGCTTGATCACGATCCGTGGAAAGCTGTCCGCGAGATTGATCGTCATGACGACCAGGCCCATCGGCAGGGTGCGCAACCCCAGTCGACGAATCGCCTCCCAGCTCCAAGTTTCATCGAGGTCCGCGCGTTGCCGGCGTGCCCGCTCATCAAAAAAGAGGTACGCGATCAGCCAGTTGAGCGCGACGAGCCCCGACGCCGCCACCGCACCCCACTCAAGGATGTTTTCCTGCTCGGGATAGCGGTGGTGGAGAATCGGCAGAATCACGCCGTACGGAACGACCAACCCGACACCGCGCAAGATCGTTGCCACCCCGAGAAGATCGAGGCGCTCTCGCCGATTGAAGACGCCCCAGCCCATCTCGCCGACCGCCCACACGATTTTGCCTGCGAAGATTGCTGCCAGGAATGACACGAAAGCCGGTCGCGCACCGCGCGCGGCCTCGTAAATCAGGATGCCAGTCAGTAGGACCGCCGCCACCATCAGCGAGGTTCGGCGCAACGCCTCATAGGTGCCGTACGTAAAGTCATTCTGAGAATCCGCGACGAAAACGCCACGCAGTTCCAGCCCGAAAAAGAGAATAATCGGAGTAGATACGGCCAGCGCGAAGAAATAATCGCCGAGAATCTGCGAGCTTGCGAACTTCGCCAGCAGGATCGTCACCGCGAACTGGCAGGCGCTGTAAAAGCCCATGCCGATTACCGCGTGGACGATATTTCGCGTGAGCGAACGACCGTGTTCCGCGACCGGGCCGGTCACCCGCGCTGAAACGATTGCTTCCTCGTTCCCAGTGGGCAAACCCGACCCTCGGCAAGCGTCTAATTTTCGGTCGCGGATCCGT
>JBFWWY010000552.1:0-2619 GCA_050245935.1 Phycisphaerae bacterium
CCGCGACCGTGGAGCAACATCATTGCGAATCCGCGGTTCGGCCTTGCCGTCAGCCAGACAGGTAGCGGTTTCAGTTGGATTGATAATTCCCAGCTCGCGGTCCTTACGCGTTGGCAGCAGGAATTTACCCACGATGCATACGGCAAGTTCCTCTACGTCCGTGATGCCGATAGCGGCGAAACATGGTCGCTTTCGCCGGCACCGATGTTTGTGGAATACGACCACTTCGAATGTCGTCACGGCTTGGGCTACACCACCTTCGTCACCGAATTCGCCGGCATCGCCGCGGAATGGACGCTGTTCGCAAACGCTGCCAAGCCGATCGAGCATTGGCAAGTGGTCTTCCGCAATGTCTCCGGTCGGCCGCGCCGCCTCGAATTGACGAGTTACCTCGAGTGGAACTGCGGCGTCGCGCCGTCGCCGCGGCGCGAATTCCACAAGCTCTTCATCGATACGCGTTTTGACCGTGCGCGCAACGCGATCTTCGCACGCGGGCGCATGTGGGATGTGCCGACGAAAAATCATGGTCACTGGAACGCGGATTTTCCGTACTTCCCCGCGATTGGGACGTCCGAGCGCGTGACCGATGCACAAGGCGACAAAACCGAATTCTTCGGGCGTTACAACGACACGCGAACGCCCGACGCGCTGGAGCAGGTGAATTGGGATCCGCAGTTCGGCGCGCACGAAGACGCGGTCGCGGCGCTCCGCAGCAAGATCGCGCTCGCTGCCGACCAGGAACGCGTCGCGTGCTTCGCGCTTGCGGTCGGCAAAAGTGTGCAGGAAACGGAAAAGCTGCTGGAAGGTGCCACGGACGCTGCAAATGTTGCCAAAGCGCTCGACGCCGCCCGCGCTCAGTGGACAAATCTGCTCTCCGCGCATCGCGTCGAAACTGAAACGCCGTCGATCAACTACCTCGCAAACGACTGGCTGCGCTACCAGGCGATTTCCGCCCGCATCTGGGGCCGCGCGGGTTATTACCAACAAAGCGGCGCATACGGCTTTCGCGATCAGCTCCAGGATTCACAGGTCTGGCTGACGATCGCGCCCGAACGCTGCCGCGCGCAGATCAATCTGCACGCGAAACATCAGTTTGCCGACGGCTCGGTCTATCACTGGTGGCACCCGCTCAGTGAGCAGGGGCTCATCACCACGATGACCGACGATCTGCTCTGGCTCGGCTTTGTCACGGCGAACTTTATTCGCGAGACGAACGATTACTCTGTGCTCGAAGACACCGCCGCGTTTCTCGACGACGAAACCGCGACGCCGATTCACGATCACGTGCAACGCGCCTTCGAGCGCGTTTTCAAGCGCACCAGTCAGCGCGGCTTGCCGTTCATCGGCACCGGCGACTGGAACGACGGCCTCAGCGCCGCCGGAACGCAGGAGCGCGGCGAATCGATCTGGCTCGGGCATTTTCTCGCCGGGTTGCTTGCCGACTGGATTGCGATCTACGAGCGGATTGCTGACGGCGACTCCGCGTTTCGCGCGCAAAACGGCGGTACCTACGCCCTCACGCCGGAACTCGCGAAAACGCGCGTGGCGGCATTCAAAGAGAAACACAAAGCGCTGGTCAATGCGCTCAACACCGAAGGCTGGGATGGCGACTGGTACTATCGCGCCACGCTCGATGACGGCTCGAAAATCGGCAGCAAGGAAAACGAAGTCGGCAAGATTTTCCTCAACGCGCAGACGTGGGCCATTCTCAACGATGTCGCCGACGAAAGTCGCAAGCAACAATGCTGGAACGCGGTGAAGAAACACCTCGTCCGCGAAGTCGGCGCGCTGCTGCTCGCGCCCGCGTACGAAACGCCGAACCCGAACATAGGTTACATCACGCGCTACGCTGCCGGCCTCCGCGAAAATGGCGGCGTCTACACGCACGCCGCAACGTGGGCGATTTCGGCCGCCGCAAAAATGCGCGACGCCGAGACTGTCGGCGCGCTGCTCCGCGCGATTGACCCGAGCAATAAGGATCCCGAGCGCTATTGGGCCGAGCCCTACGTCCTGCCCGGAAACGTCGACGGGCCCGAATCGCCGCGCTACGGTCGCGGCGGCTGGACGTGGTACACCGGCTCCGCTCAATGGCTCCACCGCGTGATCTGCGAATGGGTCATCGGCGTCCGCCCGCAGTGGAACGGTCTGCTGATCGACCCGTGCCTCCCGCCGGAGTGGGACAACGTCAAAATGACTCGACCCTGGCGCGGCTGCACCTACGACATTGAAATCACACGTACCAGCGCCGCGAAAAACAACGGCGCTTCGTCGGGCGCAATGCCGCAATTGAAAGTTGACGGTAAGGCGATTGATGGCAACCTCATCCCACCGCCGGAAAAAACAGGTGCGATGATTGCCGTACAAGTCACGATTTAAGTGTGTCAGAAACGCTATCTCAACCCGAACCCCCTGCGCCAAGCAGGGGGCCGACGCGCAATTGATAAGCAAGCGCGAATTCTTGTAGGATGCGTCATTCCGCGCCAGCAAACTTGAATTTTCCAGCGAAGGTTATCGCGGATAGACGCATCATTTGCCCCCGAATGTTTTTCAACACTTGTTCTGACGCGACAAACGCAATCATCTGACTTGATCGCGTAAGGAAATGATCATGAGAACAAT
>JBFWWY010000553.1:0-2615 GCA_050245935.1 Phycisphaerae bacterium
GTTGAGATCGTGCAGGATTTTCTCGATATCGTGCTGACGCCGCTGCGGGTCTCGGTTGCCGAAGCCGAACTCGCGGCAACCGAGCAGCGCGTGATCGCGTCGATCGTGTCGCTCGCGTTTGAAACGCGACAAGAGCTTATTCATTACCAGGCTGCTGCGCAAGCCGTCGAACTGTGGGAGACCGTGCTCGAAGCGCAGGGCGCTTCGTACGAACTCGCGCAGCGGATGGGCGAAGCGGGCAATCTCAACAACGCTGCGATTACGAATGAGCGTATCCTGCTCGAACAGGCGCGGATCGACGCGAGCGAGGCGGCGATCGATCAGCAGGCCGCGCGGGAGAAACTGAACCAATTGATGGGACTATGGGGGCAGGACGTCACGTGGACGACGCACGAGATGCTGCCCGCGTTGCCGGTGCAACCTGCGGACGTTGACACCGACATTAAGCTAGACGTCATTGCTGGTTCGCTGGAACTGGCGGCGGGTCGCGCCAGATTGGAGGCCGCAGCTCGGCGCGTCGGGTTGGAGCAGATTCTCCAGGTGCTGCCGATGATCGAGATCGGCGGCAGCGTTGAGTCGGAAAAAGAAGCGAAGAACCGCTTGGTGAAACGCCGTCGTTCCGACGGCACCGAGTATGAATTGGAAGAAGTACCCGGCTCGGTCGAATGGTGGGCCGGTCCGGCGCTGACAATTCCGATTCCGCTTTTTGATCAGGGGCAGGCCGCTCGCGCGCGCCGTGGCGGAGTTGCAGCGCATCTGGAATCAACTGACGGCCCTCGCGGTGGAGCTGCGGACCGAAGCGCGGCTGGCACGATATCGCACCGCCGTCACGCATCAGCAAGCTACCTATTATCGCGATGTTGTGGTTCCGCTGCGTCATAAACTCACCCAGGAGATCATGCTTCGCTATAACGCGATGTCATCGAGCCCGTTTGACTTGTTAAACGCAAAGGTTGGCGAAATGGAAGCGGGGCGTCGTTATATCGATGCGACCAAGCGCTACTGGGTGGCGCGTACGCGACTCGAAGCGCTACGCATGGGCGTGGAAATTCGTCGCGAGGAAGATATGCCGCGGCGCGACCGCATGGCGTTTCAGAATATGCGACACGAACAGTAAAGGCGCGCAGATGAATTTGAAGGCATCGAAAGATGAGCGGCTTTCGCGCCGCAAAATGTTGAAAGCCGGCGCGGCGGCGGCGGGTGCATCACTCGTGCGCCCCAGTAATTCGCAAACCCCGACGTTGCACGCACGACCGGCACAATCTCAACCGGCGCGACCGTGGCGCGAAATTCGCGAAAAACACTATCCGCCCGGCGTACCCGATCGCGATTATCGTCCTGTATTTGTTCCCAACGGTGCGACGTTGCCGTTCCGAATCGTCGACGGCGTGAAAGTGCTGCATCTGATTGCCGAGCCGATACGTCATGAAGTCGTCGACGGCCTGACCATCAACGCATGGGGCTACAACGGCCGTTCGCCAGGACCGCTGATTGAGCTGGTGCAGGGTGATCGCGTGCGTATATACGTGACGAATCGTCTGCCGCGCAATACATCGGTACACTGGCACGCGATCATTTTGCCCAACGGCATGGACGGCGTCGGCAACATCACGCAGCCCATGATCAAGCCGGGAGAGACTTTCCGATACGAGTTCACGTTCCCCGATGCCGGCACATTTATGTATCACCCGCACGTGGACAACATGACGCAGGAAGGCCTGGGCATGCACGGCATGATCGTCGTCCATCCGCGTGAGCCGAACGGGCCGCTGCCCGATCGCGACTTCGCGATCATGTTGCACGAATGGGCGATCGACGTCGGTACGGGTCGGCCGAATCCGCTTGAGATGACCGATTTCAACGTGCTGACGATGAACGGCCGCGCCCATCCCGGCACCTATCCGCTCGTCGCGCAACTCGGCGATCGCGTTCGCATCCGCTTCGGCAATCTCAGCGCAATGGATCATCATCCAATCCATCTGCATGGTTACAACTTTCGCATCACGGAAACCGACGGCGGTCCCATTCCCCGCGAAGCACAATGGCCTGAGACCACAGTCCTCGTGCATGTCGGCAGCACGCGCACCGTGGAATTTGATGCCGATAATCCCGGGGACTGGATCACGCATTGTCACATGACGCATCATACTATGCTGCAAATGGGGCACGGCTTTCCCAATATGGTGGGAGTTGACACGCGAGGTCTCGAAGACCGCATCCAAAAATTGATTCCGGGCTACATGACGATGGGTCAGCGCGGCATGATGCCGATGCGATCAATGGATATGAACGTCCCGGAAAACAGCGTGCCGATGCTCGGCCTGAAAGGACAATTCGGACCAACGGTCTTTGGCAGTATGGCCACCGTCCTTAAGGTGCGCGACCAGGTCGACGGTTACAACGATCCCGGCTGGTACGACTTTCCCGAAGGTACGCTGGCGCGCGCCGCGACGCGCGCGGAGTTGCAGAACGACGGCATTGTGTAAAACGGCGCAGTCCGCCTCGCGGGCGACGGAAAACCCGCTTCGGTTCGTAAGCAATCGGCGGACCGCGCTCGCTAAAAAGCTGAATTACAGCTATACGGCCAGTATCCCGTTCTTTTTCAGATAATCCAG
>JBFWWY010000554.1:0-2610 GCA_050245935.1 Phycisphaerae bacterium
CTTGCAATTGCTGTCAGTTACGAAAGATTCGCCGCGAAGGCAAGACTTCGCCGATGTTGCAAAACTTCAACGATCCTTGCCGGACGTGGACATGATACTCAGCGAACCTCCGCGTTGTGGATTGGCGATGATGGCCGAGCCCGCGGAAGACCCACAGATCGCGCAAGAAAGGCGCGAAGCCGAGCGCGATTTCGATCGCGTTCGCGTGTCCTTGGGAAAAGAGCCGCTTTTTGAAGGACGATAGACTCCGTGCAATCCACCCGTTTCTCCTCCATCCGCGAAAAAGTCCTCGCCGGCGAACGCCTTGCGTTCGACGATGGTCTCTACCTTTACAACCCGGACGTGCGACTCAATGACTTGGGCGCCCTCGCCAATCTCGTGCGCGAGCGGAAGAACGGGAACGCTGCGTATTACAACATCAATACGCATCTGAACCCCACGAATGTGTGCGTCTACCGCTGCGTGTTTTGCGCGTTTCGATCCGATTTGCGCGATCCCAAGGGGTATCTCATGTCCGACGAGCAGATTCTGGCTCGCGGGCGCGAGGCGGTCGAAAACGGGTGCACGGAGATGCACATCGTCGGCGGGTTGCATCATCAGATGAAGTACGACTGGTACGTCAACGTCATCCGGCTGTTGCACGATGCTTACCCGTCGTTGCACCTCAAGGGCTGGACCGCCGTGGAAGTGAACTGGTTCCAGCACCTCACGAAAAAGAGCGTGCGCGAAATCCTCGCCGATCTCATCGACGCCGGACTCGGCAGCATGCCTGGCGGGGGCGCGGAGATTTTTCATCCCGAGGTTCGCGACCAGATTTGCGAGCATAAGGCCGATTCGCGCAATTGGACGGAAATCCACCGCACCGCGCACGAGATGGGCCTGCGCACGAACGCCACGATGCTCTACGGCCACATCGAAAAGCCGTATCACCGCGTCGATCACCTGATCCGCCTGCGCGAGCTGCAGGACGAAACCGGCGGCTTCCAGACGTTCATCCCGCTGGCCTTCCATCCGGATAACACGGGCCTGAGCCACATCCAAAAGCCGTCGTCGCTCGCGGACCTGCGCACGATGGCGGTGTCGCGGCTGATGCTCGACAACTTCGATCACATCAAGGCGTACTGGATCATGCTCGGCGTCGGCACCGCCCAGGCGGCGCTTTCCTACGGCGCGGACGACCTCGACGGCACGGTCCGCCACGAGCTGATCTACCACGACGCCGGCGCGGAAACGCCGGAAATCCTCAGCGTGGAGCAAATCCGCCGCCTAATCGTCGAGGCCGGCCGCGAACCGGTCGAACGCGATACGCTCTACCACCGCGTGGAACGCGACGGCGCGAATTGGCGCACCGCCGAAGCGATTGGCGTGGGGTGATGCCGTGCCGCGATGAAATCAGCAATGCAACGAGGAATAGCCGCGAAGAACGCAAAAAAGACGCGAAGAAGGCAATGAGTTTGTAGCCAGAGATTGATCGGTGGCGCTAGCTGCAAATGTTGAGATTGAATGGGATGGGCCGACGATTCGCGAATTGTTGGGCGCAGTCGTCGCCCTGCTGGAATCAAACGACGCGCAATCATGGGCGACGTATTTTCAAGAAGCGCGAGAATGTCTGGCTACATCAGGCGAGCGATCGATTGCAAGTATCCTGCAAACGTACGGCGGAATGGGGTCGTTCAATGATCTCGTCTTGGGATGTCCCGAAAACAGACTGAATGAACAGAACCGGCGACTCGATCAACTTCGCAGGGAACTTTATCACCGCTGTCGGGCCGTGCAACAGGAGTTTAATCGAATGGACCAGCCCTAAATAACGAAAGCGCGCTACCCCTGCTTCCGCAGCACTGCCCCGTGGTCGACGACGTGGAAACCTAGACGCGAATAGAGGCCCATCGCCGCGGTGTTGTTTTGCATCGTCTGCACTTCTACGACAGCGACCCCTTCGTCGTGCAACTGCTTGAACGCTTCGCTCAATAAGTAAACGGCCATGCCTTGTCGGCGGTGCGTGTCTCTTACTTCCAGGTCCACGAGTCCCGTGGCATGCACACCCCAGGAGTGCCCGAGCGGTTCCATCGTCCAGAACATTGCCGAAGCGAGCGGCGGTCCGCCGGTTCGGGCGAAGAGTTCAAAGCGTTTGCGATCGAAGCAGCCGTAGGTGCAGGCCTCCCACCAGTTGCGCGGGGCCGGGTCGAACGTCGCCTGCGCCACGAGATTGCGCCGGTGCAGCATCTGCTTGCGATCGATCGGCGCGCGGAACGCGTGCAACTCGCGCTGTTGTACGACGACTCGATCGATTTCCTGGTAACCGTGATGGCGAAACGCCTCCTGGCTCAACAGGTCGGACATGAGCGTGCCGGGCAATTCGCTGCCGCCGTAAAGGCCGAGATAGAACGCGTTCAACGGGCGCACGCCGCCGCCATAGAGCACCTGCGCGCCGCGCGAGCGGAGATATTCCTCCGCGGCGGCGAGCAGCAGGTTCGGCGTGTCGTTGTGGCGATGCGCCGGGCGCGTCTGCAGCACGTAGGTCGCGCCGAGTTGGGTATCAAGTCCCATGTCGCCGTTCGCAGCGCCGAATCCGGCGTGGACAAACCCGACAGGCTCACCCGCTTCGCA
>JBFWWY010000555.1:0-2603 GCA_050245935.1 Phycisphaerae bacterium
GGATCGGGCTACGCTCGGATTGCAGCGCACCGAGAACCATGTGCAACACAAGAAGTCCGTACGCGACATACACCAGCATGTGCAGCGATTTCCAAACCGGCGGCGTCAGGTTCTTCAACCAGAAATCGTGACTCGTCGCAGCCATGAGAAACAGGATCATCAGCGCCACGGCTCCCAGTATCTGGAAGGGGAATTGCGCGAACGACGCGTAGGAGCCGCCATTTGTGAGAAGTGACAGAAAAGGATTGACGTTACCAAATCCGTGGTAATAACCAAGCGCGATCAGACCGTGTGCGAGCGCGACGCAAAATAGCGTTACGCCGAAATGTCGGCGGTTGTACAGGATCGGATTGAAGCGGGGACTGAGCCGGGCGAGGGGTCCGATGGAGAGGATGATCTGCAGCATCACGAAAGCGCAGGTGCCCAAGGCCCGCATCAGCAGCACTTCCATCGCCGGCGCGGCACGGTCGCGCAGCGTCAGTCTCGAGACGAGCAGAAACGTCGTCACGTACAACAGGACACCCGCCACGAGAATGATGTCATACAGAATTTTATGGCGGTTCCATTGTACTGCGCGATACGCGACACTCATTTCTGGACTTCCGACGAGGTGTCAAGTGACGGCAAGGGCGGCTGCACTGGAATCGGACGGCGCGTCAACAAACTGTAAATTGCGCCGCTGAGAACGAGCGGAGCGAGCAATGTCCACATCAGGACGTGTCGACGGCGATGCTTATCGAGCATTCGTTGGCTCCGTCGGTGGTCTTGTTTGCGATGCGTGCGACCATTTAACAGCCAAAACCGGCCAGAGTGCTGCCGATGCCGGAAACATGAGCAGTCGAAATCCCAGCGGTCCGCCTTGTGCGGCGGGATCGACCGTTCCTAATCCCTTCGTTACAAAAGCAATGGCAAAGACCACTCCAATAAGCGTATACACCGTCGCAATGATCAAAACATATTCGGCCCACATAACTACTGCTCCCAGAGCGGCGTCCGTTGTCAGCATTCAGTCGATGTGCCCTCAGTGTGTAAACACTGCAATTGGAACGCGCCGTGTCGGCGCGGGAAAATTGGGTCAGGCGGGACTCGAACCCGCACTGGGAGGATTTTAAATCCTCTGCCTCTGCCATTGGGCTACTGACCCGGTTCGCCACTCGCTTCCGCGAACCGAGAATTATGCCGATTCTGCAGCCCCCGGCAATTCGCGGAGTGTGATGGGATCGCCGGTTCCGGCGATTTTCAGAGACTCTGCGCGGTCGACGGTCCGGATGGTTGCCAGTCCGATGGGTGCGGCTTGATCCGGGACGCGTGTCAGGGAAGTGAGGGTTCCGACGACTTTGTCCCCGATCTGAAGATCGACAGGCAACGCGACGGCGAGATCCGCCGGCCCCGTGACACCGACCAGTTTCTTCGCGAGGGCACCGCGGGAGCGCATCCGTTCCACGACTTCCTGACCTAAGTAGCAACCTTTGTGAAACGAAACGGCGCGGTCGAGCTGGCTGGTTTCGGCGGGAAGCGATCGTGTTGAAAAATCCTGACCGAAGCGTGGAATTCCGGCGTGAATTCGCAGGATGTCTCGCGTTTCGTAGCCGCAAGCGAACGCTCCGCAATCAACCGCCTCTTGCCAAACAGGGGGAGCCTCCCGCAACGCCGCATAGTGGGCAAAGCCGCTCAACCCACGATGCGCAATACGGACGACAGTCCTTGATGCACCATCGTGCTGCGTCAGCGTCAGGTCCGGCATGGCGGCAAGGCCCGCAAATCCCATTCGCGCGGCGATCTGGTCGGAGTCTTTCCCGAGGCAATCAATCCGATGGAATGCGTGCGATTCGTCGGACAGTTGAACATCTTCGGTTATCAGAAACCGATCGAAATGTTCGAGTGCCCGCGCAACCAGATCGCGCTGCACGTCTACCAGAATCGCATCCGCCGCTATGAAATAATACAAATCAAATTGAATGCGCCCCTGAACGTCACAGGCATACGCATAACGGCCTTCGCCGACGTGTAATTTTGAGACAGCGTTGGTTACGAGGTTGTGAAGCCAGCCGGAGCGGTCGTTTCCGGTGATGCGGATCAAAGCGCGGTCGGCGCGATCGAATAACGCGGCTCCGCGTGTCGCGGCCGCCCATTCTGGATCGCGATCCGCATACATTCTTGACACCCGGGCGCCCCCGACGTCGATAGGCGAAGCGGTTGAGGGTCCGGCAGTCAGCAACGGGGATTCGAATGACATGTGGTGCTCTTGTTCGAAAAGAAACTTTGCTTAATCCAGGATTCGCGGGGCGCGAGCGCCTGCTTGTCATATCTTAGGACCCAAACGATGATTGCCAATGAAAAGAGGAGTCCTCGGACGAATGAAAACTGCTCGACTCATTGCAATCGGTACGGAATTGACGACCGGCCAGTCGATTGACACAAATTCCGCGTGGCTTGCCCAGCGGTTGGCGGAGCGCGGCATTCGCGTCGTCGCGCATGCGTGCGTGAGCGACGACCAGCCGGCCATCGTCGAGACATTTCAGACCGCATCGGCCCGCAGCGATCTGGTGATCTCGACCGGTGGCCTGGGTCCGACGTACGATGACCTGACCCGCGCAGCACAC
>JBFWWY010000556.1:0-2602 GCA_050245935.1 Phycisphaerae bacterium
TTGTTGCCTGTGCTGATCGCGCCGTACGCCCCGGTGAGCGTCGGCGAGAAGCGGTCAACCCAGGTGTGCTCGAACTGGGATTCCAGCGAAACGAGGTCGGCGTCAATTACGTCCGAGAGCATCGTGGCGAAGAGCGTCTGATTCGTCGTCGAGCCGGTGTTGGTGATGAGACAAAGTTGGCCGCGGGCGTTGCCGTCGAACGCATTCGTGTGAAACTCGACGTGTACCCGCTTCCAGCGTTCGCTCTGTACACCGCCGGGCGGAACGATATTCATCTCCCGGGCCATCCGCGCGCCCGCACCGATGTTGTCACTCAGATCCGACAAGCCCGGGTCATCCCAGATCGCAGAACTGAAACCTACTGCATTGTCGCCGTAAACATGTTCGGCCCAGTAGCGCTGCGCTTCCTCGTCGCGCGGGTAGCCGCTGATCGAACCCGGACCGGGGCGGACAATGTCGCCGAAACCGCCGCCCCAGCGGATCCCGTCAGCGACGACAATGCCCGCATCCGGCGATGCGTTGGAGACCTCTACCCAGTTTTCACCACCGGGCTGCAGATAGTAATCGCCGAGCCAGACCCAGCCGTTGCCAACGTTGCGGTGATCGACGACGACTTCGCTGACACCGCCGTCATGGCTGATGCGATAAGTCTGCCGGACGCGATTGGAACTGCCGATCGCGAAACAGTAGACGGGGTAATAATCGCTGGCGGGGATTGTCGCGGTGTAGCGGGCGGTGGCGCTCTCGCTGCCGTTCGCGGTGGAAAACACATACGCGACGCCGGAGGTCGTCGTGCCGTCTTCAAAATACTGGGGATTAAAGCTATTGCTCCATGCCCCCGTGTAACTGACTTCGGGATCGTCCTGATCGATGAGAATTTCCGCCGGCTGCCATCCTGCCGGACGAAGCGGCACGACCGTCGCGCCCGCGTTGTAGCAGTAGCGGACGAAATAGTTGAGCTGGTCGATATTGCCGTAGTCTTCCGCCATTCCGAGAAGGACCGGTCGCTGCAGTGCCCAGGAATTGTCCCCTGCCGTCCAACCGTGGCCGGCGGAGACGTAAACAGTCACGCCGGTCAGCGCGCCCTGCGGCTGACGCGCTGCACCGGCGGTCGGCCCGCCAATGCCGGTGGCAATGCCTTGTGTGTTGTTTTCCGCGACCATCACGTCAGCATCAGCAATGACCTCGATCTGCCCCTCCTCGGCTTGCGGTACCTGCAGGAAATCCACCAATCGCACATACTCTTCTGCGCGAGTACTGCGTATGAACACGTCGAGACCCGCAAAATCCCCGTCATGCAAAAACGGTGTCGCCAACGCGCGCGAAAGGGACTCCATATCCAACGGCGAGAGCTGCCAGTCGCCGCGAGCAATTCCGAGCGTCAGGAAAACGTGGAGTTGCCGCTCCTCCCACCGCGTCCAGTCGATGGTCGCCGGCGTCGGCAACATCGTTGCGCCGGCCTCATTGTGAATTTCCTTGAGTGCAACAGCCACCTTCTGCATCGCGTCCAGCGTCTGGGGCGCCCCAACGGGCAATTGCATGGCGGTCGACTTCATTTTGAGCTGTGCTGCGACGTTGTGATCGCCTTCGTGCGCCCAGGTTGGCAACGTCGCAAAAAGGCCCGCGAGCAGACAGCCGAGCCTTTGGCCTCTTGTCGAGGAATGCAGGCGACCACGTTTGAGCATAGAACGTCCTCCGCGCATGAACGAAATTGAAACAGCCAGTGTACAAAATGAGGCACATCGGTCGCAAACGAATTCCGAACGGTATCCGAATTTGGCGGATTGTTGCGATTCAGCGCGCGAAAAGCACCGGATACCTGCGGCTGTTTCTCCAAGTCCAATAAAATTGTGCTCAAGTTTTACGGTTTGTCGGATACAATTCAGCCGGTCGCCGCACGCATGGATCGCGTTGCGAAGATCACGGCTGCAAGGTGGGTTGCAGCGTACGCGGTACACAGTTGATTCCCGGTATCGACACAAGGAGGGTAACCCGATGCTCGACAATTCCACGGATCGCTTCACGGACGAACAAGAGGCCGACTGCAACGACGATGCCACGCATCTCGTCAAGCAAGACACGCCAATCAAACGTACGGATCGTGAGGCGTCCCACGAAATCGAAGTCGCGGCGCAGGACAGCGCAGATCAGCAGGTGCTGGTCAGCGCGGTCCGGGCGCTCGGCGATCGTATCACCGGACATCTCAAATCCATTGAAGACCGACTCGCAAGGACCGAGGCGCGGGTGGGTCAGTTGGAGCGCAGCGACGGCAGAGACACACTGGACGGCGGCGACGGGCCGGATTTTGCCGGCGAAATCGATCTGCGCGACAACGAAGTGCGCGCCATGCGAGAAATTCATCGGGTCATCGATCTTTGTCGCGGCTATCAGCAGAAAGCTGTCGCCGCCGAGAAATTCGCGGAAAACGTCACGAGTTCCGTCACGCACATGCGCGACAAAATCACGTTTCTCGAAGCTGAATTGGAGCGCAAACAAAAAGAAGTGCGTTATCAGATCGGCGATGCCTTCGTGAAGGCCTCGCGCCCTTCCCGTGAAACGCTGGCTTTGCCGGTTCGGCTGTGGAAGCTGTTCCGACAGGGCC
>JBFWWY010000557.1:0-2571 GCA_050245935.1 Phycisphaerae bacterium
CTGCCACACACCTTGTAGCGGGGAAACGGTGCGCGATCCACCAACCGCACCTTCACGCCGCGCGATGCGAGCCCCCGCGCCGCCATCGCCCCTGCGGGACCCGCACCGACACTCACACCGTCCCACGTCTCTTCAGACGGGAGGGATCGCGCGGAAGTGGATGCTGCAATGGCCGTCATCGGCGAAACTCCAGCATCTGACGGAACGGCCAATGGCGACAGACCTCGGCGTTCTGCAAGCCAGACTCTCGCGCAAGCGCGGAAAACTCGGAAGTGGTAAATGCTGCTCGCACCGACTGAGGGCCGTCCTGTCGGACGACCGCGGAGCGACTGACCAACTTTGTTGCCGCCTGGGCAGCGACCCATCCGCCGCGACTCCGAATCAGGTCATCGACAAGCAGCAGCCGATTCGCAACGGCGGCGGCGGACCGCAGGAACGAAATTGCCTGTTGCCGTGTCAGATGATGAACAAAGAGTGAGTTCACCACGATGTCATAGGCCCGCGGAACACGGTCGCGCAACACATCCATCTCAAAAAAATCGGCATTCACATGAAGCGATGCGGCGCGCCGCCGGGAGAACGCGATCGCACGTCCGCTGAAATCGCAGCCGGTGACGCGCAGCGGCAGTCTTCGATCGTGCGCGCGTCGCGCAAGCCCGATGGCAAGGTCCCCGCCGCCACACGCGAGATCAATCAGCGTGAGTGGCTGTTGCGTTGCCCGCAACAGCGGTTCGATGCGCCGCCAGAATGGTGCGACACTGCGACTGATCACATTGAGACGAGATAAGCCGCGCAGCGCCGCTTCGTGCTCGTCGGCATCCAATGCGGGATCGTCCATGATTTCCGGCTCCAGCCGACGGGTTCGCATTGCATTATCATAGGGGCAGAACGCGCACGCGCGCTGTTTCACGCGATGCGTCAAGCGGGGGTCAAAATCAGTTGGGTGGGCATCTTGCCCGCCGAGGGGCAGGCTGGAAGCCGGCCTCATCAGACCACCTGTGCGGCGCACTGAGAAAGTTGAGCGACGAATGCACCCCTGGAAACTGGCGGAAATGAACTACGCGGACGCAAAGTCGCAGGCGTACGAGGTTGCGGTGCTGCCGTTTGGCTGCACGGAGCCGCACAATCTGCACTTGCCGTATGGCACGGACACGTTCGAGTCGGACGTGATCGGATCGCGCGTCTGCGAACGCGCGGCGGCGAATGGAGCGCGCGTGTTGCTACTCCCGACGATTCCCTACGGCACGACAACCAACCAGCGCGAATGTCCGCTGTCGATCAACGTGAACCCGACGACGCTGTTCCGGTTTGTGCAGGATATTGTCGAATCACTCACAGGCCACGGGGTGCGGAAAGTGCTGCTACTTAACAGCCACGGCGGGAACGATCTGAAGCCGCTGCTGCGCGAGCTTTACGGCAAAACAACGGCGCGGGTGTTTTTATGCAACTGGTACCAGATGGTGCGCGACGCGTACGCAGACATTTTTGAGAACAAGGATGATCACGCTGGAGAGATGGAGACGTCGATCGCGCTCGCGTATTTTCCGGACCTCGTCGCGCGTGACGATGCTGGGAAGCTGACGGCGGACGACGGCGCGATCGCATCATCGCGTTTTGAAGCGATCGAGCGGGGCTGGGTGTCGATCACGCGCCCGTGGCATCTTCTGACGACCAACACCGGTGCCGGCAACCCCCACGCCGCGAGTGCGGAGAAGGGCCGGCAAGTTGTCGACCTGATCGTCAGTCGGCTCGCGCCGTTTTTGGTGGAGCTTTCGAACGCGGAATTGGATGAGGGGTTTCCGTTTTGAGCACGGCTGCTCATTTCAAGCAACGTTTGTCAAGAGCAGCTCACCGCACGATCTTATTTCTGATTCCAGTATAGCGCAACCCGTACAAACGCCAGCACAGGAACGAAAACCATCATGAACCTAAGCCTTGAGACGCGAAAAAGTTCGGGGAAGGTTACCTTGCCGCGATCTCCCCATTTGAGAATCGTTTTTTCCAGCTTGGACGAGAGTTCTGCGTAAAAATAGGAGCCGGCCATGAGTCCCGCGATACCGACGAGTGCATCGAAATTGCCCTGTCCCAGTGCGGCCGAACCTGTTCCGGGGCAATAGCCCATCACGCCAAATCCCACGCCAAAAAGTAATCCACCCGCGATATTGGCCGCGTAGCGAGTCGGCTTGATGTGCAATTTTACTTTGCCGTGTGCGTATGCGACGTAGTCGGTTGATGCTGTTCGGAGAATCGCGGTGCCTTGCGCGGTCGCCGCGCCGGGGACGCCGGTCGCAAGGTTCTTGCCGGCACGTTCACAGACCATTTGCGGAATCGAATCGACTGGATGGACCCGAGATTGGGCTGCGCCGCGCCGGTGAGCGTGCGTATGCGTTCAAGCTGTCTGGGCGTGAGTTGTTCGGGAACAAGCCATGATTGGGCGTTCGCACGGACGAAGGCTTTCGACTCGCGCGCGGTGGGTTCGAGCGAAATCCAAAATGCGCCGCCAATCAGGACGAATGTGACCTATCCTGCGAGGAGCCATTTTCGCGGGAATGATGCAAATTTGTTTGTCGG
>JBFWWY010000558.1:0-2570 GCA_050245935.1 Phycisphaerae bacterium
GAAACGATACGTCGACGCGGTGCGAACAAGTGATTATCCGGCACCCGAACACGGCTACGCGATGCGCGATGATTCGCGGGCCGGGCGCGAGTCCTCCTGACAATGGTGCCCATCCCTGTAGTGCCGATGACGCCTGCTGCGCTGCTGCCGACCGGACCGCTCCGCAGAATCGGTACGAAAGTGACCTGTCTACACGAGATTGACAGTACGAATTCCGCGATGATGCGCGAGGCGCGGCAGCTTCCGGATGGAGCCGTGCTCTTCGCAGAGTTTCAAACTGCGGGACGGGGTCGCTTTTCACGCCGCTGGAGTGCGCCGGCGCACTCGTCGATTCTCTTGAGTATCCTGTTACGCGAACCCGCCCATTCACCGTTGATTGCACAGATCACGATGATTGCTGCGCGCGCGATGTGTCAGTCCATTCGCGATCAGGCTGGTTGCGATTGCCGGATTCGCTGGCCGAACGACTTGCTGATTCAGGCAAGAAAAGTAGGCGGCGTACTGGCCCAGACCCAGACCGCGCTGAACCCCCAGGGACGTGAGGTTGTCGTGGGAATCGGCGTGAATTGTTTCCAGCGCAATGAGGATTTTCCACCCGAAATCCGTTCGCGCGCGACATCGCTCGCGATCGTCAGTGATGACGTCCCGCGGCGAGAAGCGCTTGCAGCCGACTTTCTGGCCCGATTCGATGAGGAAATTGCAGCGTGTCACCCGCCGCGTCATTCGTCGCGAAATGAGCAGACGCTTGATCTCGCTGCGGATCACTGGCTCGCCTACTGCGCAGACGTGGGGAAGGACATTACACTGCGCGTCCAGAATAAACTGGTTCGCGGCACCGTTCTGGGTTGTACGCTGACCGGCGATCTGCTGTTACGAAACGACGACGGCACGGAAATCTTCATTGAAGCGTCCACGGCATCGCGAGTCGAAGCGAGCGAAGAGTAAGAGGCGTCCGACGGCTTCCGGAACCGCGGGGGATCTCGCGCAGCGACCCGTGGCAGTGCCTCATCCGGTTGCCGCCGCGGCAGCCCCCCGCCTCCCCGCCTCGTGGGAATTTGGAACGAGCGCGGCGGCGTGCGCAGCGGCGGCGGCAGCACTCTGGGCGGCGTCGGCCATTTCCCTGGAAGAAATGGCGTGGCATTCTCCGCGTGACAGCGCTCTTCGATTCACCGCAGTCGTTTCCGCGCTGGCCGCCCTGCTGCGTGGCACTGTGCGCAGTCGCGTTGAATTCGGGGAAAAGGCCGAAACACAGCAACGTGCCCTTTTCGATACGCCGACACGGGCAGCAGCCTGGATGCTGTTTGCCGGTGCCGTGGGGGTGCTGCTTCTTCTGCTGGAGCGATCGTGTGAATCGCTCCGCGCCTGGGTGATCGCGACGGTTTTGATTCCGGAGTCTGCCCGCGTCCTTCTCGTTTTGGCTCCCCTGATGCTGTGCGTGTTTTTCATCGCGTTTGCGTGTATCGGAGCGATTCAGTGCACATCTCCTTCGCATCAGGAATTTGAACGAGCCAATTTTCGCAATTTCTACATGCTGGGGCTGCTCGCGTCGCTGGGTCCGATCGGCGGCATCGTCCTCAGTGCGTTTCTCGGTCCACGGCGCGGCCCTGCGTTGCTCGCGTCGATGGGTTTCTTTTTGGCGGGATTGCTGCTGGCGGTCCAAAAAAACAGAACCTCCCGGCAAGGAGGTCCACACCCCGAACAAACAAGATCAGGGTTGGCCCGCCCGGCGACTCTTGAGCCGCTGCTCTGTGTCTACTTTGCTTATTGGATTGTGTCAGCAATGATTGAACTGAGTAGGGACTCTGATTCTCCGCATGGAGCGATTCGTCAGACAATTCCATTTCTTTCGATTTGCTGCGGGCTGTCGCTTTGCTGGTTTGCCTCGCGCCTTCTCGAAGCCGGCCCGATGTACCTGCTCTGTGCGCTGTTGCCGGCGGTGTCTATCGGCGTACCCGTTCGATCCAGCGATACCACAGTCGTCACAGCGAAGCTGGTTGTGATCTTGATCGCGGCCATGGCGGGAATCACCTACCTGCGAACGCGACGGCGCGACGGGGGCATTGCGAAGTATTTTTGGACAGCGTGCGCGATCGGCGCACTGTTGGCGGCCCTTGCACCGTATCCCGTCGCGATGCGAGACGACCGTGCCGGTCTCCTTCCTGTTCCCGAGACTTCCTCGGTGCCAGTGTTTGGTCGCGGGGCACGAGCGATTTCGATGACGAGTGATGCAGGACGTGTTGATGGTATGCAAATTGATGTCCAGGGTGCGCGATACGAGACGATCGTCATCGATTCGCCGGCCATCGATCCGCCGCTGACCCGCGGTGCGATCGAACGACTCTTGCGTCGCTGCCACTCAGCGCTCAAGAAAAACGGTCGAATCCTGATCCAATTGCCGGCAAGCGGCTTTCCCGGCCCCATGTTCCGGATGCAGGACTCGCTCCCAGCGCAGGAATTCGCATGTTACGTGCTATACGGCACCGCATCGGAAGAAATGAGTCCGATCTGCTATCTCGTTGGCGGGGCGGATATCGAAGCCTGGACCATGCACCGCTTCAGTCATCTCGGTT
>JBFWWY010000559.1:0-2568 GCA_050245935.1 Phycisphaerae bacterium
GTGTTCCGCGGCGGTACAGGGTGGTCGCGGTCGGCGAGAGCGCGCCCGAGGACAAGAAGATATTCGAGAATGCGCGCGACCGCGCCGTCGGCGTCGTCGCCCGGCTGACCGGACGCATGCCTCCGAAACCGGAGCCGATCGACATCGGCGAGATTCTCCGGCCCAAGCCTGCAGCGCGAAAGGACTTCACCCTGCAGGTCGTCTCGTTCGTCGCGCAGAACGTCGGCATCGGCATTCCCGAAACACCGATCGATCTTCACTACGGCCGGATCGCGATGAACTTCACGATCAACGACGGCGTGATGACGACGAAATACACATTCGTCGGCCAGGGTCCGGGATCGGGCGTGTCAACTTTCTTCGCCGGCGGCGCCCGCTCGATCGCGCGCGGAAAGCCGCAAAAATTCAGTGCGTATGCGAAGCTCGATTCCGGCGATTTCGCCGGCAAAGGATCGATCTCCGGGATCACCGACACGTTTCTCTTCGGCGGCCGTTCGCGCACGGCGGGCGCAAGCGCAGGGTGGCACGATTTCCCGTCGGGCACGATCCGCCGATTCGCGTTTCCGCCCTCGCTGCCGGGACTGCCGGGCAAGGATGAGTTTAGCGGAGAGGTCACCAAGGGCTTCAAGCCGCTGGTGCCGGAATATCCGGACCCCCTTCCGCCTTCGGGGATCTTTTAACGAAGCGCTTCGCGCGGCCGACAACGACGTACGCACCGTCCGGAGCGAATCGAGACGCGCTTACCAAAGCCCTGCGGCGGCGCGCCGCAAGGCACGCGCATGTGCTTGCGCTCGCCGCAAGGGATCATGCCGGGACTTTGGCCGTCCCGTTGGCATTCAGCGCAGATCGCCGCGAGATGCCCGCTTTCAGGCGGGCAGGCCAAGCGCGCGAGCCCGAATTACTTCGGCTGGCTGAGTAGCTTGGCGCAGGCAGCCGCTACGTCGCGGTCAGGTTCCGAGCCGGGGAATTTCGTCCACCCCGCCTTTTCGATGAGCTCGTCCCGCTTCCACGAGTCTGCCTTCCTGAGTGCTTCCAGGTTTGCCGTTGCGTCCGCGGACCGCTGGAACCTGTCGGCGCAAATGGGCGCGAGCACGCGCACGAAGCTTGCCTGTTCGGCCTCCGCAATCTTCTTCTCAGCGGTGCTGCCGAGCATCCAGCCGCCCCAGTAGAAGCCGATGGCGATTGTTGCCACGGCACCGATTGCCGCACCTTGCAACAGGCGCGTCAGCGACTCTCCTTGTAGGATTGGAGGTAGTTGCACATGGTTTCCTTTCATCCGACGTGTTTCGGAGCGAGTGCAATGGACACCTCTGTGGGTGCTGGTCTGAAGTTGGTGTGAAGATCCGGCCGCCTTGCGCTAGCGTCTCGGTTGTCTCGATCATGCGCGCATTTTCCGGTGATGTCGAACCAATATGTCGACGACGCAGCGGCGCCGGGTGAAAAAGGAAAAACCCCGGGGTCGCCCCCGGGGTTCTTGAAACGCTCAAGCCAGCCGCTGGTGATTACCGGTAGTAGCCGCCCCCGCCGAAGCGATAGTTGAGGCCGATCTTGAGCGTGTGAAGTTGCGCGTCGGCCGGCACGCCGCCGAGAATGCCGCCGAAGTAGGTCTCGCTGCCGAGATCGGCATAGAGATATTCGACCTTCGCGGACCAGTTGTCCCACAGCGCCCATTCAAGACCGCCGCCGAAGGTCCAACCGAAATGCGTGTTGTCCGATGTTGCTCCGACGAGGAACGGTCCAACCGGGGCGACAACCGCAATTTCATTATGCCCCCAGGCGAGACCGCCGGTGAGGTAGAGCAGGACGCGATCGATCGCGTAGCCGACACGCACGCGCGCCGTTCCGAAATAGTTGAACTCGGTCGAAGCGCCGACCAGGCCGCCGGGCACGAGGAAGGTGGTGGAGTCGCCGAAGTCGGCCCACGCGCTGTCGACTTCGAAGCCGAGCACCCACGGTGTTCCCGCGAAGTGCCAGTTGTATCCCAACTGACCGCCGATGAACCAGCCGTCGAGATCGTTCGAACCGCCGAGCACGTTGCCGTCGCCCCAGCCGTAGCCCGCATGGGCGCCGATATAGAAGCCTGTCCAATTGTACAAGGCGATGGGCGGCGGAGCCTTGTAGGCCGGCTGCGGCGGAAGATCCGCAGCGCTCACCGTGTGAGCGCTCACAAAAAGAGCAGCCGAAGCGATGGCCGCAGTAAGAAGACGCATATCACTCTCCCGGATTCGTCGAAGTTGATTCAACTATGTCCGACGGCCCGGAAGAATCCAGCGCGATAAAGCCGAGCGATTGCGATAATCTCGCGTTGTGTCGAAAAGGTCACAAACCGCGCATGCAAAGTTCCTGCCAGTATTCGCGGAACCGGCCCCAAATAAACGCAGCGTAAATTACGGCACCAAAATACCACGAGGTTGCCACAATTGTGGCAGATATTTGTACGCTTGCCGACATATACATGGCGCGGCCGGTCCTTATGCTCCGCCAGGTGATTTCCCCGGGAACCGCAATCCGGATCGCGGAGCTCCCAGGCCGTCACGTCCCGCAGTCTCCAATCCCCGCCGCGTGCCC
>JBFWWY010000560.1:0-2559 GCA_050245935.1 Phycisphaerae bacterium
TGTGTTACGGTCTGCCGGTGTTGAGCCGCGCGCCGGCGCTGCCGGGGCTGGTGGCGTCGCTGCCTTTTCTGTTGTCGGTGGTCCTGTACTGGTTCGCCCTTTATCCGGCCGATCGGGCGATCCGGCAGGTGGCAATCGAGGTGTATCTGGTGCGTTCGCGACCCGTTCAGCCGGTATGGTCGCGCGGGCAGTTTCTGATGTTTAATCTGCGACATCAGATGCTGTTCATTCTGGCACCCATGCTGCTGATTCTCATCGTGCGCGACATCGTGTCGTGGTATGACGAAGAGCTCACGCGCATCTCGCAGTATGCAAACGTCTCCGACCTGATTCTGGGGGCCGTGGCGGGGTTCATCGCGATCGTTGCGCCGGTGATGCTGCGTTACATCTGGGTGACGCAACGGCTGCCCGACGGGCCGCTGCGCGACCGGCTGCGTCTGCTGGCAAAGAAGCTGCGGATGGGCTGTCGCGAAATCCTCGTCTGGAAATCCGGTGGCATGCTGGTCAATGCGGCGGTGATGGGCGTGTTCGCCCCGGTTCGTTATGTTCTGCTGACTGATGGCATGCTTTCGCAGATGGACGACACCAAGATCGAAGCGGTGTTCGGCCATGAAGCGGGACATGTAAAGCGGCATCACATTCTCTTTTTCCTGTTGTTTGCATTGATCAGCGGATGCGTGCTAACGATCTTCTCCATTCGCATTCGTGGGACCGATCGAGAAACGTATCAGATCGCATCGGCGGTCATGGGTTCGCTGCTGCTGCTGAAATGGGGCGTGCTTTTCTTCTGGGTCTCGCGGAAATTCGAGCGGCAGGCAGATCTCTTTGGCGTGCGCGCATTGCAGATCGCCGGTGTCCCGTGCAGCCAGGTGTGCCCGGCGCACGGAAATCCCAGCGAGCCAGAAACGAGGCCGAACCGAGCGGAAGCGATGTGTGTCACGTGCGCAGACATATTCAGCGCGACGCTGTACGACGTTGCGATCTTAAATGGCATCGCGCCGGATTCGGGCAGCATGCGCCACGGCACAATCGCCTCGCGCTCGATGTTTCTTCAGAAACTCGTACGCGATCCGGCGGCGGCAGCGAGATTTGAGCGCAGCGTGTTGATGATCAAATCAATAATCGTGGTGGCAGCCGTCGGGTTTTCGGCATGGGCCGCCGTCGAAATGAGATTGTGGGAACTGGCCGCATCGCTCTTGAGAACGGCCGGCGTTTCGACGTGACGACCTGTTTCGCTGGTGAGTCGCGACCCGACCGCAAATCAACTATTTACAACGGGAAGAGGGATTTTCGGCGTCGGACGTCGCGCGGAAACCACAGAAAAGCCCCGTTATTATTCGAACCATCTTTGTTTTTCCAGATAAAAATACTTCCACTACACAGATACGGACTGTGGAGGATTGATTGCGCACCGCGATTTTGTCATGTTGGCACGTGGAGGAACGAAGATGAAAGAAAAGATGACTTGGGGTAGTGCGATTGCCGTGTTTCTGGTCGCGACTGCCCTGCGCGCGAACGGCGAGGATCGTGTGTATGTCGCAGGCAGTACCAGCAGCACGATTGTTTCCTTTTCGCTGGCCACGGGCGGGGATCCGCTGATTCACGCATCTCCGGGTCAGGCCGGGTTTCAGGCACCGCAGAGCTTCGCATTCGCCGACGATGAAAATCTGATCGTTTGTGAATGGGGAATCGGGTCGATTCAGAAATACGACCCGGTGGCGGGGGAATACCTACAAGTACTGGTGAATGGCGGCGTCGGCGGGCTGAATCTCCCGAGCGGACTGCTGCTGACGGACGCCGGAACGATGCTCGTGTCGAGTCAGTTTTCCGATTCGATTCTCGAATTCCATCAGATCAGCGGCGCGTTCCTGCGCGTCGTCGCCGACAGTGCGGACGGGCTCGCACGGCCGCGCGCGCTGTTGCGGCTGCCGGACGGAAATATTGTGGCGGCGAATGCGGGATCGGACGATCTCGTCGTATTGAACGGTTTGTCCGAAGAATTTGTTCGCTTCATCGCGCGGGATAATAGCCAGACGCCGCAAGATGAGTCCGGCGGGCTCGATGAACCGGGTGGAATTATTTTCGATGCGGGATCGCAAGCGCTGCTGGTGACATCGCGCGGAACGAATCAAGTCCTGCGGTTCGATTATCTGTCCGGCAATTATGTCGGCGAGGCAGTTGCGGCGAACGCTGGAGGATTGAGCGCTCCGACAGGGATGGCTCGCGCTCCTGACGGCACGTTGCTGGTTGCATCGTTTGGTACGAACAATATCAAGCGCTTTGCGGCCGATGGAAGCTTCCTCAGCGACTTTGTCGCTGCGTTCGCAGGGGGCATCGCCGGACCGTTGCAACTGGTCATCGTGGAAGACGACGCCGGCGGACTGCTTGGCGATCTCAACTGTGACGGCACCGTTACCGTCAGTGACATCGGCGGTTTCGTCTTAGCACTGACGAACGCGGCGGGATATGCGGCTCAATTTCCTGCCTGCGATATCATGCATGCGGACGTAAATGGAGATGGTCAGGTCACCGTACGCGACATTGGTGCATTTGTGTCCT
>JBFWWY010000561.1:0-2540 GCA_050245935.1 Phycisphaerae bacterium
TAAATAATCGCCGATAATCTGCGAGCTTGCTAACTTCGCCAGCAGGATCGACACCGCGAACTGGCTGGCGCTGTAAAAGCCCATGCCGATTACCGCGTGGACGATTTTTCGCGTGAGCGAACGACCGTGTTCCGCGACCGGGCCGGTCACCCGCGCTGAAACGATTGCTTCCTCGTTCCCAGTGGGCAAACCCGACCCTCGGCAAGCGTCTAATTTTCGGTCGCGGATCCGTTATTGCGGCGCGCCGGCGCCCTTAGGGAAGCTCGACGTCTTTCAGTTCAAATCGAACAACTTCCTCTCGCGCGTTCGGGAAGACCTGAAGAACAAGCTGACTCGTCGTGTCGATCTCGCCGCTGAGGACACGCAGGTTTGTCGCTTCTTTGCCATCCTTGGTCGTCGCCGGGGTGGGTCGGGTACGAATGACTTTCATCCATTGATCGAACAGATTCACGCTGCGAATTTGCCCTTCACCCTTCGCGTATTGAAGAACGATCGACTTCGTGGGCTCGATTTCTGTTTCTAGCTGTTCCGCCGCCAGCAGCGAAACCTCGACACCCAGCGCCTTGAGTCGCTCATTCTCAATTGTTTTGCCGACGTATTGCATCGGGTTCAGAATCGTGACTTCTTCGTAGCCGCTCGCGAACACCAGCCTGATCGAGCCTTTCACGACGCGGAGCGTCTTCGCGGCGCGGTTGCTCGCTTTGCATTGCGCAACAGCGAGCATGCCTTGCGATTCGAGTCGTTCTTTCGGCTCTGTCGTCAGCCTCGTGACGTTGCGCTGTTCGTCAGTGATCGTGGAAGGATCGAACAGGGATTCACCGGTGTCGTCGACGACTTCCTCCAGCAGAAGCGTTCCCTGCCGCACGACGCTGCCGATTTCTGCACCCGCCACCCGAAGCTGCATCCGCATTTCCGGTTGGCGCTGCTGCCCCATGGACTCATCGAAGTAGCGATAGCGGCCTTCGAGCATTGCCACTAGCTCCACGCGCAGCGGACCATTGGCATAAGTGCGATCTGGTGCTGCCGGCGCTTCTTCCGGCGCAGTCGCTGTCTGCACATTTGAAGATGCACCCTCTTGCGCCGAGAACGCCGCGATCATCAAAAGCCAACTGAGAGCAACAGAACTCATTACACGCTTCCTTCTAACGAAATTGCGGTGGACAAATTGTTGCGCGTCGGCGCTCAGGGCGGCGGACGCGCGCCGTCGAACTCGGGAATATACCCTCTCGCGAAATCCGATGCACGTTTCCAGTAAGCGAAGTCAATTCCTGGGGCTTCACTGTACTTGAATCCCATCTCCTGATTTTTCACGACTCAGTGCAGAATCAAGCAGTTTGATGCATAGACGGATCTCCTGTCGAATATAAGTCATCACGAGCAATTTTGAAGAGTCTGAATCGGGGCAAGCCCGGCATTCGACGACGATCCGGTGATGGGGGCCCGGGCACCGATGGGAAGCAATGCAGCGATGCCGGTCTCTTAACGGCGTTCACAGAAAATGTGTGCGCGGCGTAACCGGATTTTTCGTACATATCTTGGAGCAGTTGCGATGAGAATTATGCGATGACAAGCGCGGGAATCGACGAAGACCTCTATTGTCTGGGCTGCGCGTACAACTTACGCGGGCTGGCCGGCGAGTACCTGCGCTGCCCCGAATGCGGAAGCATGAACAGTGCCGATGCGCTCCGCATCCCGGCCGAGCACATCAATCGCAAGCTCCTGCAACTGGAGTCGTCCGCCGCGGCGTCCGTGTTGTTCATCGTCCTCACGTTTCTCATTTTCTTCGTCACGGTCCTGCAGCCGCGCATCGCCCGCTATCTCGGCGTGCAACTGCTGACGCTTGGATTCCTGGTGATGTGGAGCATTTCGGTGTGGCGTTTTCGCTGGAGCTGTGATCGGCAGACCGGCTGGCTGTCGCTGCTTGTCGAATACTGGTTCATCGCGCTGTTTTTTCACAGCCTCATTTTGACGCCCATGCTCGTCATGCTCCTTGTCGACATAAGTGAACGCGCGATCTGCTTTCTCTATCTGTTCTTCGGTGTGTTTGTCGTGGCAGTCATCCTGTTGGCACGGCCGGCGCACCGTCGACTGCAGCGAAAGATGGAGCCGCTGCAGCGCAGCGTCGCCCTCCGCGTGCTGCAGGAACAACGCGCAAAAATCAAAAAGTGGCGCTGGTAACGGCGAGGTGTACGTTGACTGCGGTACGAGCCTGAAGAAATCCCTGCTGCGAGATCTCGCGCGCTTATCTGATGCGCGGCGGAAGGCCGAAAATTTCGGGTGCCATGGCTGCGAAGCTGAAGGCGGCAGCCATGGTTACGCGGGAGGTCAACATGGTTGCAGGCTGCGCTATTGCAATCATGACGCCCAAAAAACTTGCATGTTGCGAGCCGCCGATCGCACCGAATACGACAATATTCGCGACTACCGCAAATTATCCTGCGCCCGCACGAACGGCCAGTCCGCCGCCCGGTCGCGATCACTGGATCGGGATTTGCCACGCCGTTGTCGAGACCGATCATGTTGAGATCGGAAGAGCGTCG
>JBFWWY010000562.1:0-2531 GCA_050245935.1 Phycisphaerae bacterium
TTCCGATCTGCGCATCATGCATCAGATTGCGGAAATCCTGGTCCGTGCCGAATTCGGGATTGACCGCCTTGTAGTCTGAGGCGGCGTAATAACTGCCGAGTGTACCTTTACGCGATTCATTGCCGATCGGGTGAATGGGCATCAGCCACAGGATTCCAACCCCGAGCGATTTCAGCCTGGGAATTTCCCGGCGAAAGGCCTCAAAAGTACCTTCCGGCGTGTATTGCCGCAGGTTGACTTCGTAGATCGTCGCGCCGGAAACGGATTGCAGCGGGTTTCCCGCAGTTGCCGTCTCGGCACCATTTCTCAAGGAGACTGTTTGCGCCGGGAGATTTGTCGTGGTCATCAACAGTCCCATCCCAACAATAAGAAATCGTTGCATGTGAGCGCTCCGCGAATTTTCGTGTCAGTGAGATTCGCGGCAATGCGGGCAACGGTCAAGATGGGAAGAGAACGGATTGTGCGAGAATTCGCGGTGCCGGCGCTCACGAAAGAGTGACGGCAATCGCGAAAAGCCGGGTGCGAAGTCTACGACGCTTCCGACTTGTCCCGGCTATGCTCGTCCGGCTTCATCAGGTGGGAGTTTCCCGGCACATACGGCAGTCGATCGTCAGACGGCTTTTTCCATTCCAGACGGCCGATCGCGAGAATAACACCCGCGATGAGGGCGACGGTGACAATGATGCCAATGACGACGTAAATGTTCATAAAACTATCCCGTTTATGTAAATCCTTTTCCTCCATTATCAGGTGCGGCGCGGACGGGAGGCTGAATCGGGCATGACAAACAGTTTATCTGCAGCGACGCAGTCACTTGAGAGAAACAAAGGATCGCGCGTGGGAGACGCTCTCGCGCGATCCCATGCTCTGCGCCACCGATTTTTACATCGCTCGAATTTGCGTGGACCTTAACTCAACGAGATCGGGCGGCGTTCCACTGTGCTGTGGGTGACGTCGCCGAGACGAAGCCAGAACGTGGCACCCTGACCAATCTCGCTGTACACGCCGACTTGTCCGCCGAGCAACTCGGCGAGTTCGCGCGCAATTGCAAGGCCCAGCCCGGTGCCGCCTTTGCTGCGCGTTTCTGACTTTTCCAGTTGCCGGAACTTTTCGAAGATGCGTTCCTGATCTTCTGGTGCGATGCCGGGTCCGTTGTCCGTGACGGCGAAATAGGTTTTGTCATAGGCGTCCGGACGGAGCATCAATTCGACGATCCCGTCATCAGGGGTAAATTTGATCGCGTTGGAAACAAGGTTGAAAAGGATCTGCCGCAATTTTCCGACGTCGGTTTTGCGAAAGATGGGCTCGTCCGGGGCTTTGACCGTCAGCCGGACACGTTTCGCGTCCGCCAGCGGTCGCAGAAAATCGACAAGCGATTTGCAGAGATCGACAACGTCCGCTTCTTCGACGTTAAGTTCAACTTTTCCCGCTTCGATTTTTGCAATGTCCAGCAAGTCATTGATGATCTCAAGCAGGATGCGACCGGAGATCAGGATGTTCTCGCTGTAGCGCGCGATGCGCTCGTTGCTCGCGGGGTTCTTCTGTTCGCGGAGCAGTTCCGCAAACCCGATGATGCTCGTCAGGGGTGTTCGCAATTCGTGGGAGACGTTGGCAAGAAACTCGCTTTTCACCCGATTGGCTTCGTACAGGGCAACGTTGGATTCAGCCATCTGACCGAGCTTCTCATCGAGCAACTGATTCGCGGAACGCAATTCCTCCTGCGACGATCGCAGGCGCTCCAGCATGGTATTCAGATTGCGCGAAAGCACTTCAAATTCGTCGCCGGTTCGCAGGTCGGATCGCACGTCGAGATCGCCGTCCGCGACGCGCAGCGCGACCCCGCTGAGCTGTCCGATCGGCGAAAGGATAAATCGCTGTACGATGATGTAGAACACGAGAATTGCGAGCAAACCGGCGAGCGAGCCGGCGATAATCAGAATCAGGCGATTGCGAAACAAGCCGCGCAGACTTTGATCCGCCGGCAGGTCGAGAATAATCAGGCCCGCAAGTTCATTCTCTCGGTACGGCGATGCGCTTTTGCCCTCGTCGTGACACGTCAGGCAGCTTTTTGTGATGCGGACAGCCTTCGCGAAATGAAAGCGGGCCGTGTCTTCCAGCTCGATCAGACGATACGCCCGATCGCGTAGCGGATCGCGAATGAACATGCGAAACGCGTCGCCGACAAACTCACGCGTTTCGGCGGGGGTCGCGGGATCAAAATATGTGTTGATCATCGCTTCCGGATCGTCCGCGTCAGCACGAAGGTTGAGAAAACGAGGGAACGAATTTGGCCCAACGTGCGGGCTGGACGCAGCCTCGGCCGCGTGCAGCGCCGGGTGACTGGATTCCGGCCGACCCAGAACGAGTTGCAGATAGTCGTCTGCCGCGCGCGTCGCTTCGCGGAACGGCGGTTCGAGAATCAGAAAATTCATGAAGTACCACGGCAACGCAAGCGCCGACGCGATAATCCGCAATACCGCGAAACCGAAAAGCAGCCGGTACTTGGCCGCGAGCGAGACTCGGGCAATATC
>JBFWWY010000563.1:0-2526 GCA_050245935.1 Phycisphaerae bacterium
TTGTTTGCTTCCATCGGCGTTGCCTACCGCATCCCGTTTGGCGAGCCGGCACCGATGGCCGATGTATTTCTGAACCTCGGCACGACGATTGAGCTCGAAGACTACGAACGACCGCCGCTCAATCTCGCGCTCGTGATCGATCGCAGCGGCTCCATGAACTATACGTGGGATGATCCCTACGGGTACAACTATAACTATTCCTATACTCCGACGTTCTTCGATTTTCTGTTTGCGCCATGGACATTCTTCGCACCGCCGCCCGCGCCCGAAATTCCCGATGACGCTGCAACAAAACTGAAGACAGTCAAGGCCGGACTGAACGCTCTTGTCGATCAATTGCGCCCTGATGACATTCTTACAGTCATCTCCTTTAACGAAGAGTTGAAGACCGAACTCGCCCCGACGTTTGTCCGCGACAGGCAAATTGCACGGGATGCGATCGGCAATATCACCGCCGTGGGTGCGACAAACATCTACGACGCACTGACGAAGGCGTTTGAGCTGGTGGAGGAACAGAAGACCGGTGTGAATCGCGTGAATCGTGTCGTGCTGCTGACGGATGCGCAGCCGAATGTCGGGCCGGACGGTTCACCGGAATTCGTCTCATTGGTCAGACGGTATGCCAACCGCGATATCGGGCTGACACTGATGGGTGTAGGGTATGACTTCGGCGACGATCTCGGTCGCGAAATCAGCGCGCTGCGCGGCGGCAATTCCTTTTTCCTCTCTGACGATGAACGCGCGCGAACCCTGTTTCGCGACGAATTCGAGTTCTTCGCGGTGCCGGCGGCGTTCGATCTGACACTCGACGTCGAAGTCGCGGAGGGGGTCGGGATTCGCAATGTCTATGGCGTCAGCGATTACACCCCTGGGCAGGCGACCGCCCGAATTCGCATTCCGACGTTGTTCTTCAGTGCGCGCGAAAGCGGCGGTGCAATCGTTGTCCGACTGACGGCGACCGAGATCCCCGAGTTGGTGGAAGATACCGAATTCGGCAGTGCGAAACTGCGCTACACGCTTGCTGATGGTGCACAGCGCACGCAGGAATGGTCGCTCGTGCTTCCCGCGGGAACGTCCCCGGAAGCCGACCCACCGTATTTTTCTGAGGCGGGCATGCGCCGCGCCGCCGTTTTGCTGGATGTCGCGTTGGTGTTGCGCGAAGCGGTTGACCTCGCTTATGACTACAACGGCGATCTCGCGGAAGACATGATCGATGCCTTTTTGGAATATTACGATACTGCGACGCTGGGTTTGTCTGATCGGATCGACACCACCTCGCGATCACTGAGCGACGAGCGAAGGCTTCTGGAAGAATTCCGCGGAATCGCGCAATATTACAGATAGGACGTGTCTCCCGCGCGCTACTCCAGCGCGCGGTCGAGGAACTCGCCGGCAAGTTTGGGATCCGCTTTGCCGGCGCTGAGTTTCATGACCTGTCCTGTGAGAAAAGCGCGCGCGGCTTTTCGCTTTTTCTCGTTTTCGCGCGCGTCCTGCACCGCTTGCGGATTGTTCAGCAGCGCTGCCTGCACCCATTCTTCGATCTGCCCGATATCGCGCGTCTGCAACAAGCCGCGTTGTTCGGCAATCGATTTGGGATCCGCGGACGAGTCGATCAGCGCCTCCGATATCTGCGCGGCGGCGGTGGCGTTGATGGCACCAGTGGTGACAAGTTCAACCAGCGCACTCATCCGATCTGCACCGACGTTTAACCCCGCGATGGAAACGCCGCGGTCATTCGCGTGACGCGACCAGAAACTGAGAAAATGCTTGCCGAGCGTGATCTTGTCGACGCCGAGCGCGGCGGCTTCGTCCAGTAGATCCGCCGTCGCGCGATCTTCCACGAGCGCGGGTGCATCTTTTTCGGCAACTTTGTACTCGCTCACAAAACGCTCGATGCGGGGCACCGGCAATTCCGGCATCTCTTCACGCATCGTGCGCAGCATGGCTGGGTCAGGCCGGACGGCGGGGATATCCGGATCGGGGAAGTAGCGATAGTCGCCGGCCTCTTCCTTTTCACGCTGCGGGAGCGTAACGAGTTTGTCGTCATCCCAGCCGCGATTGCGCTTGTTCCCGCGCTGCAGCGTTTCACCGGTTTCCAGCCATTCGTCGCGTTGCCGCGCGATTTCGAATTCCACAGCGGCATGTAACGATCGAAACGAATTCAGATTTTTTACCTCGACGATCGGCGTCAGAAACTGTTCGCTTCCACGCGTGATCCGCAGGTTGATATTTGGCTCAAACCGCATCTGGCCTTCTTGCATGTTCGCATGGCTGACGCCGAGATAACGCACCAGACGATGAAGCTGAACCGCGAATTCACGCACTTCGTCGGCAGAGGTAAAATCGGGCTCCGTCACGATCTCAAGCAGCGGAGTACCTGCGCGATTCAGATCGATTTCAGTGTGTCCGCCACGATGCTCGTTCTTTCCCGCATCCTCCTCGAGATGAGCGCGGCGAATGCGAATCTTGCTGATCGCGTGATCGTGTTTGATCTCAAAGTGACCCTTCTCGCACAACGGCAGGTCA
>JBFWWY010000564.1:0-2516 GCA_050245935.1 Phycisphaerae bacterium
CTGGGCGTCTTCGGGGTCTTCCGCCAGTACTTGCGACCAGACACCGATTGCGCTGGACACGCGCCCTTGCGCCTGCTCGATGGTGGCAAAATTCCGCCTCAGCGCATCGCTTTCCGGAAAGCGTGCCCGCGCCTCCGCAAGAATGCGCGACGCGTCCGGCAGCCGGTTGACGCCAACCAGCGCGGTCACGCAATCGAAAACGAGATCGAGATTCTCCGGATCGAGCTGCATCAGACGGCTGCCATATTCCGCGATCAGACGTGCATCCCGGTCGCGTTTGGCATCCGCGAAAGCGACCGTCAGCGCTGCCTGATCGAACGGGTCGCGGGTGAGAATGCCGCGCGCGGTATCCCGGAACGGAACAGGTTCCGCGTCTTCGCGCGCCCAGCGAATATTTGCGCTGCCGTACGGATCTTCGACAGAATTCTGCCGTTCAGCGCTTTCGGCCTTTGGAGTCGATTGCACTGCAAAAACCGCTTCCGGCGAAGGCACCGGAAGCGACCCCGCGCGGGATTCCGCGGGGATAATAGACGCGTCTGACGGCACGGCGCGCAGTGTGTCGATGGCAAGCCACGCGGCGAACACCGTGCACAGAATTGCGATCACGATGACATATCGCATCGGAGTATTGTACTACCTGTTGGCGTGATTGCGGAGGAGGATCGCCGCGTTACGGGATTCGCGTCAAGGGACATGCAGCGCGTCAATGACATTGGCGCGCGAGGCATGGCGCGCCGGCAGCAAGCCCGCGACGAGACAGAGGCCGACCGTCAGAAACACCGCAGCCCCTACTTCCAGCCAAGGAATCATCACGCCGATGTCAAAGCCCCACATCCGCTGGGTCATGGTTTTCGTATTCCAGGAAAGATGAAGCCCCAGTGCGAGACCGAGCAGACAGCCGAGGACGCCGAGAACGAGCGCTTCGCCGATGATGAGTCGAAGAATCTGGCCGCGCGTCGCACCGACAGCGCGCATCATGGCGATCTGCTTGGCACGACTGGTGATGTTTGCGGTCATGAGGTTCGCGACACCTAACGCCGCCACAATCAGCGCCACCCCCGGCACCGCGCTCAACAGTAGGGTAATCCGCGACAGATTCTCGTCGATTTTTTCCTTCAACTCAGACACGGTCCCCACAAAGGCAGCACTGGTGTCGAGTTTCGCTTTGATTTCGTCCAGCACCACGCGCTCGCGATAGCTCTTCCAGCGCGAAGCGACGGAATCGCTCCTGTCATAGACCCAGAACGGCAACTTGCGTCCTTCCGTGGAGTTTTCCGGCGGCGGCCAGTTTTCCGGAACCGGCACCGTCTGCAGATCAAAGTTGAGAAGAACCATATTGAAAGCGTCGATTCCCCACAGCTTTTTCAGATCGTCGTTGGTGCCGATGACGGATCCGACCGCGACGACGCGCATTTCACTCTGTGCCTGAAAATAGCTGGAGGCCACGTCGAGCGCCGGCGAATCCACAACGCCGGCGACGGTAAACTCGCGCATGACGGTTCCGATCCACACTTTCACGCGGTCGTTGAGATGTTTGTTCCGGGTTCTCGCGAAATCTGCCGCAACAAGAACGTGCCCTCCCTGCTTCAGCTTCTCGATGGCCTCCGCGCGATCGCCTTCCTTGAATTCCAATTGAACGAGGTTCAGAAAACTGTCGGGATCACATCCGAGAAACCAGGTGATCGACCGCACAAGCTGCGGCCCGATTGTCGGCATCTCGACAGTGATGGCATTGCGGGCGTTGGCAACCGTGTACTCGGAAATCCCGCGAATCTGTTCGACTTCGCGCAGTTTCTCATTGTCGATCTGCTGGAAGCTCCACATATACGCTTCGGGGAATTTCTTCGGAAACTGCCAACCCGCGCGAAAACTGTTACTGAACACGGTCAATGCGACAATCAGCGACAGCCCGACCATCAGACCGCAGCAGATGCCCGCCGAGCGCCATAACGCGTGCCCCACCTGATCGTGAAGCATCTTGGCCCGCAGCCCCAGTGCCGTCGCGACAAAGTGCACGACAGGTCGGCTCACGAGCCAGATGAACAGCGGTGCCAGCAGCGCGTAAAACAGATAAAGCAGAACGATGGAAAACGATGCCCACTGCGTAAACATCACCGACCGGTGAGCGCGAGACTCGATCACCCAGATTTGCGCCGTCAGCAGCAGCAGCGCGAGCCCGAACGCAATGATGACGCCGCGCTTGCCGGACGAACGCGCGCGCGGGCGCGATGCTTCCAGCGGTGTGACCGTCGTCGCCGCGACAGCGGGAATAAATGCGGCAACCAGTGTCGTCACGAATCCGCCGATCGCGGCCATTGCGATACCGCGGAAATTGACGACAAACTCCCCGAAATAATCGGGTACAAGCAACATGGTGAAATAGGTGAGCGCGAGTCCGATGGGGATGCCGCACAAAATTCCGCATGCGCCCAACGGCACAACTTCGTAGACGATCAGTTTCGCGAGTTGCCACCGCGTCATCCCGATGCAGCGCAACAGGCCGAGCTGCCCCACGC
>JBFWWY010000565.1:0-2511 GCA_050245935.1 Phycisphaerae bacterium
AATTCCGTCGAGTGCGCGCCGGGCAAGCCAACGACGTTGCGCGCGAATTCAATCGCCGCGCATTGCATGCCGAGACAGATACCGAAAAACGGCATGCCGCGCTCCCGCGCGTAACGGATCGAATCGACTTTGCCTTCGATCCCGCGCTCGCCGAAACCGCCGGGAACAAGCAAGCCGTCGTAACCGGCCAACAGCCGCTCGGGGCTTTCGCGCTCGACCTCTTCGGCCTGGATGCGCTGCACGCGAATCTGCGCGTGGTGCGCGATGCCGGCGTGATCGAGCGCCTCGTAAATCGATTTGTAGGCGTCGCGATGCTCGGCGTATTTGCCGACGACCGCGATGCTGATTTCATGTTCCGGATTGCGCAGCCGGTGCAGTAAGTCGCGCCAGTCGTCCATCTCCAGGCGACCGGCCTTCATGCCCAGGCGACGGACGATTAATTCATCGAGCTTGTTCTCGACCAGGCTGAGCGGAACCTCGTAGATCGAAAAATCCTTGTCCTTCTCTTCGATGACCGCCTCGATCGGCACGTTGCAGAAGAGCGCGATCTTCTCGCGGTCCTCGCGGCTGAGCGATCGTTCCGTGCGGCAGATCAAAATGTCCGGCGCAATACCGATCTGCCGCAACAAGCCGACCGAGTGTTGCGTCGGTTTGGTTTTCAGTTCGCCGGCGGCCTTGAGGTACGGCACCAACGTGAGGTGAATATAGAGGCAGTTCTCTTTGCCCACGTCGAGCGAAAACTGGCGGATCGCCTCCAAGAACGGCTGGCTCTCGATGTCGCCGACCGTGCCGCCGATTTCCGTGATGACGACGTCGACTTTTTCGCTGGCCAGCTTCTGAATAACCGACTTGATTTCGTTGGTGATGTGCGGAATCACCTGCACGGTCTTGCCGAGGAATTCGCCGCGCCGCTCCTTGTTGATCACGGACAGGTAAATCTGTCCCGTCGTGTAGTTCGAATCCCGCGTCAGCGGCCCGCCGGTGAAACGCTCGTAGTGCCCCAGGTCGAGGTCGGTCTCGCTGCCGTCGTCCAGTACGTACACTTCGCCGTGCTGGTAGGGGCTCATCGTGCCCGGATCGACGTTGATATACGGATCGAGCTTCTGCAGCCGGACGCTCAACCCCCGCCGCTCCAGCAGCATGCCGATCGACGCGCTCGTGAGCCCTTTGCCAAGGGAACTGACCACGCCGCCGGTGACAAAAATGTGTTTGGTCATGGAATCTTGCGCGGACGTCCTATCGGGCGAAAGATAGAGAACGGGATCGTCGAACCAGCCCCATGCTACCATGCCCCCGCCGTCGGGTCACAGCCCCGCTGGAAGCGACGCACGGCGGGGCATTTGCACGCTATCCGACGTCGGCGAGATCGAGGGCGTGGCCGAAACGGGTGAGCACCATGTGGCGAATTCGCGCCCATGCCGGATTGGCCAGCCCCGGGTCGGCGTCGACGAGCGTCTGGGCGTCGCGGCGGGCTTCGTTGAGAATCTCGCGATCGCGTTCCAAGTCGGCGATCAAGAGCGGCGGCATCCCGCTCTGCTGGGTGCCGAGCAGGTGCCCGGGCCCGCGGAGGGCGAAATCGAGATCGGCCAGCGTGAACCCATCGGTCGTGGAGACGAAGGCCTCGATGCGTTGCTTGACGTCGTCGCTTTCGCTCTCAGTAAACACCGTGCAGAAACCAGGAAAGGCGCCGCGGCTGATGCGGCCGCGCAATTGATGGAGCTGCGCGAGACCAAAGTGCTCGGCACCCTCGATGGTCATCAGCGTGGCGTTGGGGACGTCGACGCCGACCTCGACGACGGACGTGGCGATGAGCACCTGCGTGCGCCCCGACCGAAAATCCTCCATCGCAGCGTCTTTTTCCTGTTGACTTAGGCGGCCATGCACGAGGCCGAGCCGGTACGCCTCGAGGGGCCCGTTGGAAAGTGATTCGTACGCCTCCTGCAGGCTGGTGGCCTGCGTGTTTTCGGAGCCTTCGACGAGCGGCACGATCACGTAACCCTGCCGTCCTTCGTTCAACTTGCGCGTGAAGAACGTCCACCACTTTTCGCGCTGATCGTCCTTGGCCCAATAGGTGCGGACTGGTTGCCGGCCCGGCGGGGCGTCGCGAATGACCGAGAGGTCGAGGTCGCCGAATTGCGTCATGGCGAGCGAACGCGGGATCGGCGTCGCGGACATCACCAGGTAATGCGGCGCGGCGTCCGACCCGCGGAGCGTGCTGCGCGGGCGCACGCCGAACTTGTGTTGTTCATCGATCACGACCAGCCCGAGCTTCGCGAAGCGAACGTCCTCCTGCAACATGGCCTGCGTGCCGACGATGAGATGCATTTCCCCGGAGGCAATCTGCGCTAAGAGCGCCTCGCGCTTCGCGGTCGGCATTCCGCCGAGGAGCAGGGAGCGGTTCACCTGGCTGTGGGCCAGCAGCTTTTCGAGCGTCGCCGCATGCTGCCTAGCGAGGATTTCCGTCGGCGCCATCAACGCTGCCTGATACCCGTGCGCGACCGCCACGAGCAT